>DASXWB010000608.1:0-10050 GCA_036503915.1 Lacipirellulaceae bacterium
GAGTGGTTTGAGAATCCGGAGGTAGACTTTGAGGTGACTTTCGACGGAGAGGGATTTGGAGGGACGCTCATAGATATCCTCTACAATGATCATCCGGATTTCGACGTGGATTGGTTTGAGCCCGGCGCGGGTATCGGTCTACTCGGTTACACGATTACGGACGTAGAAGCTACGATCTTGGAAGCTTGCCGAGACTGCGACGTTATCGGAGACGCGGCGGCGGAGTGGGTTATAAGTATCTACGGCGAAGGCGTACCGGGAGACTACAACGGGAACGGAAAAGTAGACACGGCCGATTACGTTGTATGGAGAAAGATGTTCCAGCGCGGATTCGCGGAGGTAGAGGACTACCAATTCTGGAGAAGGAATTTTGGCCGCACTACTCCTCTCGGTAGCGCGGTTCCGGAACCGGCGACGTGGCTCCTCGCGATGCTCGCTCTACCGCCGCTGATAAGACGACGCGGCTGATTCGGTAATTAAAATAAGTCGATCGGTAGACCTACCCCGGCCTAACCAGCCGGGATTTTTTATTGTGCGCCGACCTTCGCTATACTGTGGCCATGCGTCACACTCTCCACTACCTGCGTATCGCTGTGACCGCGTTGAGCCTGACGGCCTTCGTGCTGCTCGTTGCGCTGTGGGTGCGGAGCTACTACAGATGGGATAGTCCGAACGCTCCTTTTTGGGGCAATCGGTGGATCCAACTTAATTCGCTTCGAGGCCATCTGTTCGTCGGCGTATACAACCGTGAATCACCAGAAGATTTTAGAAATTGGAATTGGCGCACGCTTCGAGCCGATCATCTAACGGATGATGGTGCAACTGGCACGGTTGATTGGAAATTTACTTGGAAGATGGACGCGCTGGCCTTCGGTGTCATTGAAACAGATGCGTTGCGAGCGGTCTTTGTGCGCTATTCGTTTCTCGTAATATTGGCCGCCGCCCTCGCGGCCATTCCGTGGATAAAATGGCCGTGGCGATTCCGGCTGCGCACCCTGCTGATCTGGGTGTCGCTAGTTGCAGTCCTGCTGGGGATAGATGCAATGTTGGGCCAGTGAAAATCATGCCGCGTTCTAGCGGTATTGAGCAAAGCGCTGCTGATCGCCACGACGCTGGTTGCGGTGGGGCTCGGGATTATCGCCGTGTTGAGTTAGGCGGGCATTTTCCTGCGCGGCGCGGTAGAATGCGGGCATGAAAAGCGAGGTTAGCGAGATCATTAACGAACAAACGTATCCCGCCAGAGTCATCACGGTGGACTGGGGGCTAATTGCTATCGGAGTGCTCGGGCTGGTGTTGCTAATTACAGTGGCCGTGCTTCTCTGGCGCGGCAGAAAACGCCGACGTCCGTCAGAAGAATAATTCCGGCAACACACCACTACCAACGCATGAAGGCCATCAGCTCTGCACTTGTGGTCGTGTGCGGTACGGCGATGCTGATTGCAGCCACCACTGTCTCGACGTGGAGTCGGGACGCATTATGGTGGGTAGGGATTCTCACATGCATCGTCGGCATCGCTGGTTGGGCATTCAGCCTGATGCGCGAAAAATAATTTCCCCACACACTAACTTACCAGTGCTCAAGTACCTGCGAATTGCTGTGACCGCGTTAAGCCTGACGGCCTGCGTGCTGCTGATTGCACTGTGGGTGAGGAGCTAGGTGGTGGGACAGTCTAGTTGTAGGTATCACCGAGAAACAAGGATTCCATTTCCGCTCACAGAATGGTGGGATGATGGTAACGTATGTCGATTATTCCGGAACAATCTCGAAGATAATGAACTGGAACCTTCATAGTTATTCGCCGGGGGAAACAACACCGCTGCCACGTAGCAATTGGAGCGTTTCAGCGGAAGACTCTGTTGTGGGAAAGTCCATTGCTGGATTTTTTGTTCTGCGACCTGATAGCGTTCGCTTCGGGGCGGGCGCACCGCATTGGTTTATAGTTCTAGTCGCCGCAACATTTGGCGCTGCTCCTTGGCTGAAGTGGTCTCGCCGTTTCAGCCTCCGCACTCTGCTAATCGCGACGACGCTGGTTGCGGTGGGGCTAGGGATCGTCGCTATGTTCAACTAGACGGGCTTTTTGCTGCGCGGCGCGGTTACGACTGTGCTCTGACTCCGGGGGCCTGCGCGGCAGCCATTGCGAGGCCTCCCGAGCTGCATTGCTTCCTCGACCGCACGCGCGCCGCAACGCAAGCCTTCAACTATCAACAATCTACTAGAACTCGTTTCAAAACCGCGCCAAAGAACCGGACGCTAGCGCGTTCCGGCTGATCCGATCAGCCGCCGGGCGCTAACCCGCGGTTTTGAAACGGCTTCTATCAACTATCGACGCACCACCTACCGCGCACAAGCACAATTTCCTACCACATTCCGTGGCCCGATTCAAACTTTTTTCCGCGCAAGCCCGCACGCGCTTTTTCTTCGCGTTTATCTCAAAAACACCTTGCTTCTTGTTTTCGGCCAGTACCTGTGCTAATGTACACGTCACGCCGCTTGAAGCTATGAGCTGTTAGCGCTTAGCGGTTAGCCAGGCAAAGTAGCCGTCCGTTCATGCAAAGGGTTGCGCTACCGCCGCGCGCCGATCGGTGCATTGACAGCCTATGTCCGAATTACCCTAGGAGCGCAAAAGTATGTGGGGGACTTTTGCGCTCCTATGACTGGCCATGGCAAGCGTGTGTCCAAATCGCTACAGATGTCCAAAAGTAATAGGGAGGAGTTTTGGACATCTGGACAACTGAAGGGCACCTCGAAGTCCCTGACGAATTTCGCCCCACCTGGAGAGAGTTTTGCACCACCCCCGGGGCGAAATCGAGACAATTTCGCCCCACCGCCACTCACTAACCGATGAGACGCAAACGACTTGCGCGGGCGCGCTGGGGCGAAATTGGCCGAATTTCGCCCCACTAAAAAAAAGAAAAAATATGGATGAGGCAAAAATCAACAGCCTGTCCCCAAACCGCGCGAGCGCAATGTTTTGTCAAGCACGCGCCCGATGCCATCCACGCCCATGACACATGGGAGCGCCCCTTCGGGGACTGGCTCATTTTGCGCAGCAAAATGTGCCTGTCCCCTTACTCTCTCAAACAAGCACCTGCCCGATGCCAAACTCCGTCCATCACTCCTAGGAGCGCAAACCACCATGGCAGTTTGGCATCCTATGCGGAACCTCGAGGATTTTTGCATGACCTATTTCATCCCGCGCGCCGCGTGAGCCGATCGCCGCCGGCCGCTGGCTGATACACGCCCGGATCATCGACGCCGTCGTCGTTCCAATCGCCGACGACCGGTCGCCCGTTCGCGCCGCCGAGCTCGAAGACTTTGTCCTGCGCGTCCAGCTCGCGGTTGCGGTTCGTGTCGACAATCCACGTGCCCGCGCGGTACACGCCGATCTCGTCAAACCCGTTGCCGTCGAAATCGCCGACCACCGGTAGGTCGCCCTCCTCGCCAAACGTCACCGCGGCGTCGACTTCGGTGAACCGGCCGTCGCCGTTGAGATCCAGATTCCACTGGCCGTCGCGGAACACGCCGATCTGCCGGATGCCGTCGCCGTTCCAGTCGCCCGTGACCGGTGCATCCCCGGGCGTGCCGTAGTGGAACACATGGTCGATCGCGTCGGCCCGGCTGCGGCCGCGGGCGGTGCGCTTCAGCACACGGGCGCCCTCGGCCGCTTCATCTTCGGCCGGCGGCACGTTTTTCATTTTGCCTTCCGGCCGAATCGGGAAGTTGTCGAGGTCCGGCAGACCCGGCTCGCGCGTAATCGCCCACGGATCGCGCGGCCACGCCGGGCCGTAAATGCCGATATCCGCCTTGCCGTCGGCATCCCAATCGCCGGTCACAGGCAGGTCACCGTCGGCGCCCAAATGGGCCCACAGGTCGCCGGCGTCCCAGCGTCCGTTGCCATTGAGATCCAGGAACCAATGCCCGCCGGCAAACACGCCAATGTCGCTCACGCCGTCGCCGTTGTAGTCGCCCACGACCGGCGTGGCGTTCTCGCTGCCGAACACTTCTTCGCGCAGCACGCTGACCGCGCCGTCGTCGTCAACGGTGGCCAGCGTCCAGCGTCCGTGGTCGAGCGACGCGTTCTGCCACGCGGCGGCCGTCAGTTGCATGGAAGTCATTTGGAATCGCACGCTAGAGGGCGGCGTCGCGCTCCGCGGCCAACCCGCGTTCATCACGCTCAGGTGCCAAGTGAAGCCAACGACGTTGCTCGAGCCGCCGAAGATGTCCGGCGGCGCAATCGCCGGCGGACGCGGCGGCAATACGAGCTTCGGCACGAACGGCACGGCCAGCGGCGCGAAAACCGGCGGGCGCTCCGGCGGCTCGGGCGGCGGGATGATTGGCGGAAGATCGGGCTGCGACGTCACCTCGCTGAAGTTGTTCTCCAGCGAGTGCCGCCCTGCAGGGAGCGGGATGCGCACGATGGCGTCGTTGCCAAACTGCGCCCGAAACAGCTCGATCGTGGCCTGCTGGCTGGGCGAGGGAGTCGCATGCGGCTGGATCGGGCGGCCCGACGGCAGGCGCGGATTCACGGGCAGGCCGCCCAAACTGCCCGGCGTGTCGATGCCGTCGATCACGCCGGCCGGCGATTGTTCGACGACCGCGTACGTGCCGGCGCGCAGGCCCGTAAACTGATAGAAACCGCTGGCATCCGTCACCACGCGAATGATATCGCTGCTCGCGCCGGCGTAATGACCAGGAAGCGCCTGGTCGACAAAAATTGGGTCGCCTGACACACCCTGGCGCAGCTCGAGCACGACGCCCGCCAGCGGCCGATCGTCCGGCGTTCGCACGCCGTCGCGCCGCGCGGCGACCTGTTCCGGCGTGAGCGGGTCGTTGGTGACGATCGGCGGGCCATCGATGAACACGTAGCCCGAAATCGTCGACGGCGGCTCCTCGCAGAAGTCATATTCGAACAGGTCTTCGCCCGAAGCGACGTCGATGTCGCCCAGCAGATTCGAGTTGAGCCGCGTGCCGCCGCCCGTGCCCACGTGGGCGTCGGCATCGAAGTAGCCAGCCGGCTGATGCTCGCGCACGCTGTACGAACCGGGCCGCAAGCCGGTGAACGAGTACTCGCCGGCCGCGTTCGTGTGTGTCGTCGCGATTACATTGCCGGCCGCATCCAAGAGATCGATTCGCACGCCGGCGATCGGCGGCTCGCCGTCGCGCGGCTCGCACGCCGGGTCGGTCGACACGACGACGATGCCGTGAATGCTGCCCGGCAGCAGCTCGCCGAAGTTATATTCGACGCCGGTCTGCCCCCAGTTGATCGTGATCTGGCTGATCCGGTCCCCCGGCGGCGATACATCGGCCACACCGCCCAAGCTGCCCGGCGTATCGATGCCGTCGAGCCAACTGGCCGGATGGACTTCGACGACCGCGTAAGTGCCGGCGGCCAGGTTGTTGAATTGATAAAAGCCTGCGGCATCGGTCGTGGCGCGCAATCCGGTGTCTGCGCCATTCGCGTTGAGCAACTTGATAACCACGCCGGCGATGCCTTCCTCCGAGCCTCGATCGAACACGCCGTCGTTGTCGCGGTCGTGATAGACATTACCGGAAATCGCTACGCCCACGCGTTCGCTAAAGTCATACTGCGTGGCATTCATGCCGGGCGCGAGGTAAATGCTGTGGATCGTGTCGACGCCGTCGAGCACGCCGCCAGCTGTGCCCACGCGCTCGGCGCTGTCGAAGTAGCCGGCGGGCTGAATTTCATGCACGCGATAGTGGCCCGGCGCAAGGCCTTCGAACTTGTACTCGCCTGCGGAGTTGGTGGTTGTCGTCGCAACCAGGTTGCCGTCGGCGTCGAGCAACTGGATCACAACTCCTGCCAACACCAAATCCGGATGATCGAAGTCGCCGTCCTCATTGAGATCGACGTGCACGCGCCCGGCAATGGACGCCGGCAGCTTCTCGCAGAAGTCGTATTGCGTGGCGTCAAAGTCGGAGGCAATGTCGATGCCCGTGAAAATGCTGTAAACGCCCGGCACATCATACTTCGTGCCGCCCGCCGTGCCGATCCGCTCGCCGCCGTCGAAGTAACCGGCCGGCTGGTGCTCACGAACCGAATACGTGCCCGGCCGCAAGCCTGTAAACAAGTATTCGCCGGCGGCGTTCGTTGTCGTTGTGGCGATGACGTTGCCGCCGCCGTCGAGCAAGTCGATCCGCACGCCTTCCAGCAAAATCTCCGGGTCGTCGAAGTTACAATCTTCGCCGCTGTGCGCATGCACGCGCCCGGCGATCGAACCGGGAAGCAACTCGCCGAAGTTGTATTCGAGCCCTGTTTGGCCCCAAGTGATCGCGATCTGGCTGATCATGTCGCCGGGCGGCGAAATTTCGGCGACGCCGCCCAAGTTGCCGGGCGCGTCGATGCCGTCGAGCCAGCCGGCTGGATGCACTTCCATCACCGCGTATGTGCCGGCGGCGAGGTTTGTAAACTCGTAATACCCGGCCGAGTTAGTCGTCGCCCGCAGGCCCGTGTCGGCGCCGCTGCCATCAAGCAGCTTCATCACCACGCCGCCGATGCCTTCTTCCGCTCCGCGATCGAACACGCCGTCATTGTCGCGATCGTGGTAGACGTTGCCGGAAAGCGTCACGCCCACGCGCTCGCAGAAGTCGTACTGAATCGCATCGAGTCCAGACGTGATGTTGACGCCCGTAAAGACGCTGTACAGGCCGGGAACATCATGCTTCGCGCCGCCGGCGGTGCCGATGCGCTCGCCGCCGTCGTAGTATTGAGCCGGCTGGTGCTCGCGCACCTGATAGATGGCCGGCGCCAAGCCCGTGAACTCGTACTCACCGTTGGAGTCGGTCAGCGTCGAGCGAATGAAATTGCCGGCCGCATCCAAGAGATCAATCCGCACGCCGGCCAGCAAGATTTCCGGGTCCTCGAAATCGCAATCCTCGTGACGGTCGGCGTGCACGCGGCCGCGTATCGAGCCGGGCAGCAGCTCGCCAAAGTTGTAATTTACCGCATGATCGCCGAAGTTGAGGATGGCGCCGAAAATGCGGTCGACGCGCCCGGCCGCTTCGTTGTCGGCGGCGCCACCGTGGCTGCCGGCCGTGTCTTTTCCGTCGAGCCAGCCGCCGGGCTGCACTTCGCGCACGCCGTACGTGCCCGGATACAAATCGCGAAATTCGTAGAAGCCAAGCGTATCAGGATTGGTCGACGTAGTTGTTGTAATACCGGTGCCGTTACCGTTCGCGTCGACCAACTCGAGCGTCACGCCGCCGATGCCTTGCTCGGCGCCGCGATCGAACACGCCGTCATCGCTGCGATCGTGGTAGACCCAGCCGGCCAGCGTAGCCAACGGAACCTGCGCGGCATGGGCCACAGCGCCGGCAGTACGGTCGGTGTAGTCGTGTGTAGTCGAGTACCGGTCGTTGTGCAGCCCCAACGAAAGGCCGGTCGCGCTCGTGGCCGCGGCAAACTCGTCGTCAAACGCGTCCCAATAAGTGCCAGTCAATGTGAGTGGAACGTAGCCAGACGCCGTGAACTCACCGACAACGAGCGAACGCTGAAACTCGGCGCCTTCCACGAGCGAATTAACGTCGACGTCCTGGCCGTCGACGAACTGCGCTTCGTCGGCGTCGACCGACAATACGAGCTTCTCGCCGGCGTCGAAACCGCTGAGATCGAACACAATTTGCGAGCCGCCGTCGACGACGGTCACGCTGTTAATCGTGAAGCCATTTGCACTGACGATGGAAAGTCCGCCGTGCTTAAACGCGCCGAGGCCGCCGGCGGCGGTGTCGAAGAATACGTCGCCTTCGCTGAGGCCGTTCTGCTGCTTGTCGCCAATCACCGTGAGCCGATTGAGCGTCGTGCCGGCCGCGCCGCCGACGAAGGAAACTTCAATCACGTCGCGATCGCTGTCGTCGCCGGTCGCTTCTTCGAAATAAACCGAGCCGAGCAGAACCTGCGGCGCCATGCCATCGCCCGCCATCAGCCGGCGCGACTCGAGCGGCTCGAACTGGCAGCGGCGCGGACGGCGCAGCGGCGATTGCGGATTGCGGATTACGGATTGCGGATTGCCGACGAATCCGTTGTTCCAACCGAAGGCGTTACGTATCGCGTATAACAATCCCACAAGCTGCCTCCATGCAACCGAGGTCCGTAATCCGAAATCCGCAATCCGCAATCGATCTACCGCACCGTATCGTTCGGCGTCGTGGCCACTGACGGTCGCTGGCTCTCGTCCAATTTCCAAATGCAAATGGTCGTGTCATAGCCCCCGGAAATCAGGACGCTGCCGCTGGCGTCGCAAGCCAGCGCCGCCACGGTGCCGGTATGGCCTTCAAGCTGCGACGACGTTGTGCGTGTCTCCAAGTCCCAGATTCGAATGCGGTTGTCGGTGCCGCCGGTGGCGAGCCGCTGCGGGCCGATGAACGCAAGCGCGTGCACCTTGGCCGGCCGCGAGTCGAGGGCCATCACCGGCTCGCCCGTGGTCACATCAAAGACGTGGATTACCGAGCTGTCGCCGGCGGTCGCAAGCCGCCGGCTATCCTGGGCGAACGCCATCGCGCGCACACGCCGCCCGTCGGTCTTGATGTCACGCTCCTGGGTGCCGCTGTCGACGTTCCACACGCGGATGCGCCCGTTTCGCCCGGCGACCGCCAGGCGCTTGCCGTCCGGCGAGAACGCCACGGTTCGCACGTCGCCACACGGGCAGCGCAGCTCGTGGCTGGATTGACCGGCCGACGTGTTGATGATTTGCAGCCGGTTGCAGAAACCGACTACCGCAATTTGCTGGTTGTTGGGATGGAACGAGAGGCCAGCAATCGCCTTGTCGCAGGCGATCGTGCGGAAGACTTGCCGGCCGTCCTCGAGGTCCCACACGCACACGGAACGGTCTCCGCCGCCGGAAGCGAGCGTCTTGCCGTCCGGTGCCAGGCACAGCGAGCGCACCCAATCGCCGTGACCTTCCAGCTGAGCGACAAGCGCGCCGTCCGCCGCGCTCCACACCAGCACGCGGTGATCGTCGGTTGCCGCCGCGATGGTCCGCGCATCGGGTGTAATCGAGACCCCGGTGACAACTGCGGGTGTCCGCTCGCCGTCGCCAGACTCGATGACGCGGGCCGCGTGGATAATCGCGGGTTCGGCCGCTGAGAGCGAATTGCTTCCCAACAGCAATGCGACGACAGCCGCCCAAGCAAAAGTCCACGCGGTGTTGATCGGGATGCTGCTGCGATGCACGACGACGTCCCCTTTTGCTAGCAGGCGGGCGATAATCCAGCTCTTCGGGATTTATCGTCAGAGTCGCGCTGTGCGCCGAAGGCGAACTGCGCCCGGCGCAGCATGTGCGCGGTAAGCTGCGCCAATTAGGTGGCGCGTGCCGGCGCAGCGCTTAGAACTGGAAAGGATTGCAGCCCGCAGCGCAAGCAACGGTTTGTTAGGTGACGCACAACGCCCTTGCTTGCGCTGCGGGCTGCAATCCGCCTTGAACTGAACCGAAGTGGCACGCTCGTGCGTCACTCTTGAGCGTCTTGTGTGGCTGGCTCGGCTGGCGGCGTTTGTTGCTGCGATTCGTCGGACGCTCCAGGTGCGTCGTCCGGCGGAGTTCCCGCCTCGCTCGATTGCTCTGCCGCATCCGAAGTTTCGTCCGATGGCGCTCGCGTCTCGCCTGAATCCTGCGAGGCGCCGTCGTCTGGGGCTTGGCCTTGGCGCTGGCGGCGATCCTGAAGCTCCTCCGTGAAATCCTGCTCGACGTCAAATTTCTCGACGACGTCCCACAACGGGAAGCCGTCGTCCAGCCGCTCGTCGAGCTGGTCGAGCACTCGGCGATACTGCTTGACGTAATCCAGGATGTCCTCGCCGGTGGAGGCTTCGTCATCGAGAATCGACGGAAACTCATCGATCACCAGGCGCCATTTCGCAAAGCCCTCTTCATACAGCTTCTTGGCGGTGAGCAGGTCGGCCTGCTTGAAGGCGTTGTTGGCCTCGAACATCAGCCGCCGAGCTGTTACGGCGTTGTCGGTCTGCTCGAACTCGCATCGCGTCATCCAATAGTCGTAGTTGGCGTCGCGCTTGTAGTTCCTGGTGTACTGCAGCACCAGCG
>DASXWB010000609.1:0-7341 GCA_036503915.1 Lacipirellulaceae bacterium
CAGGCAGGAGGAACCCGCCTCTTACTCGCCGCCTGTGGTCGATCGCTACGCACTTGCGCCAATCGTTGCCGAGCCGGTTCCAGTGTCTCCAGCAGCTACTGAGGAGTCAGGCGGGCTTTATGCAGTGGATGCGCAGTCGAACGAACTGCCCCAGCAATCTGCTTCGCCCCAGTCGGGATTCCCCCAACAATTGCCTGCGGATAACGCTGCTGGTTATGGCGAAGCGAACACCGAGCCAACGCAGCAACCGTCGGAAGCAACATCTGACAGCTTACCGGTCGCCCGCGGCCAGGAACCGAGTGACGATGCGGCGGCCGGCCTCGAAGTGATCGGCGAGGCCGTAGAACCAGCGCCGCCCGCAGGCGAGCCTGGCAATGTGCGCAGCGCCATTGAACAGCCAGCGCCCCAAGCCGTTTCTGTGGAGGAACCGAACCTGAGTACGGCGGTCCAGCGAGCTCGAAACGCATTTCGTAATGAAACGGCCCCAGTCCCCGCAGACCATTACGGCGCCCCCACTTCACTTCAAACGAATATCGCCGCGGCCGCCGGCGGAAATACACCCGCAAACCCGTTTGACTCCAAGAACAGACGCGCGTCGCCGTCCGCCGCCGGCGACGGCTTGATCGAAGCGATTCCCGAGCTTCCTGCTGAAGGCGAAGCGCAGCTTCAAAACGATCAGCAGAATGATGCGACGTACGAAGCACCAGCATCGAACGCTGATGTTGCGCCACCAGCTGCCTTTGGAGCGGCATCGCAACCGCGATCAATCAGCACTTTGCCACACGATGACATTGGCAGCCAGGCGAGCGCATCCGGCGGCGGCTTTATCGATAACGGCGAAAGCGGCGCCAGCGATCTAGGAGGTACCGGCCGGCCGGGCGAGCGTGCCCTGGAGGGGCCGCAGAAGCCGGCGCTGCTCGTCCAGAAGTTTGCCCCGGCGGAGATTCAGGTCGGCAAGCCGGCAAAGTTTGTCGTTCAGATCCGCAATGTGGGCGTGCAAGCCGCCGATGAGGTCGTCATCCGCGACCAGGTGCCGCAAGGCACGCGGCTCATCAGCACCTCGCCCAGCGCGCAGGCCAATGGCAACGAGCTCGTTTGGCAGCTCGGCAAGTTATCGGCTGGCGACGAGCGCAGCCTCGAGATGCAGCTGATGCCGGTGACCGAGGGCGAAATTGGCAGCGTGGCCACCGTTTCCTACTCCGCTCAAGCATCGGTGAAAACGCGGTGCACGATGCCGCAGCTGGCAATCCGCATGACCGCGCCCGACAAGGTCATGATTGGCCAGGAACAGCGCGTGAAGATCGAGCTGCGCAATCCTGGAAGCGGCGACGCGACCGGCGTCATGCTATTTGAGAACGTGCCGGAAAACGTGAAGCACGCGGCAGGCCCGGCCCTCGAGTTCGAGATCGGCACGCTGCGGCCTGGCGAAACGCGCGAATTGGAGCTTGTGTTGCTGGCCGAAAAGGCGGGCAAGGTCATCAACGTGCTCACCGCCAAGGCCGAAGGCAACTTGCAGGTGCAGCAGCAGGTCGAATTCGAAGTCATCGCGCCGGCGCTGGAAGTGGCCGTCAATGGGCCGGAGCGGCGTTACCTGGAGCGGCCGGCAACGTACGAAGTCAGCGTCGAGAATCCTGGTACCGCGCCAGCGCACGACGTGCAAATCATCACCAAGCTGCCCAAGGGCATGCGCTTCGTGCGCGCCAACAACATGGGCGAATACGATGCGTCAACACACGCCGTGTACTGGAGCCTGGCCGAGCTGCCCGAAGGCGAAAGCGGCAAGGTGGAGCTGGTGACAATGCCGGTGGAAACCGGCCCGCAAACGCTTGAAGTCGAAAGCCGGGCCGGCCAAGGTCTCGCGGATCAGGCCAAGCAGCAGATTCTGGTCGTGGGCCTGGCGGCCATCATGTTTGAGCTGCGCGACCTGGAGGATCCAATTGAGGTCGGCGGCGAGACCGGTTACGAAATTCGAGTCGTGAACCAGGGCACGAAGGCAGCGGCCAACGTGCAGGTCGCAGTGCACCTGCCGCCTGGGATGCAGGTCGTGTCTGCCGAGGGTGAAACGCAGCATAGCACGCGCGGCGGTGCTCTCATGTTCGAGCCCCTCCCGCAGCTGTTGCCCAAGGCCGATACGCTGTTCCGCGTACGCGTGCAGGGTTTGCAAGCAGGCGATCAGCGGATCACCGTGGAAGTAAACACGGACGATCTCGCGCAACCGATTCGGCGTGAAGAGAGCACGCGCGTGTTCGGCGACGAATAGCACGTGCCACAAGTTACCAATAGCCGGCCGGCCATGCCCCCCGGGACCGGATGGCATGTCCGTGGCCGGCCTTGGTTCCGTCTTATGCAAATCAGGTCGAGTGCGATGTGCCGGTCGACCCGCCTGAGGTTTTCGTCGCCTTCGCCTTTCCGCTGCCGTTATGCTGGCTGCGCTTGTGCTGCGCCCCTCCCTCCGGCAAGGCCGCATCGTGCGGCTGCTTTCCCGATTCCAAGTACGACTTGGCCCGCATCATGATATCGTCAAAGAGCGTCTTGATGTCCATGCCGGCGAGCCGCGCGGCAGAATGAGTTAAGACGCCGCCGGGCGGGTTGTACGTTGCCTGAATCTGTACACGCGTGCTCTCGTCGCCCTCCGGTTCGAACCACACGCGCATCGCGTATTGGATCGGCGAATTCGGTTCGCTGCGCACGGCCAGGAATTCATTCGGCACGATGCTTGTGAACCGCTCTTCGACGGTTATCTCGAAACCGGCCGGGCCGGCAATCGTCTTTTGAATGCGACCGTCGTCCAGTTCCTTCACCGACGTGATCATGTCGGTGATGCGCGGGTAGTTCTTCTTGTCGCTGAGGAACTCGAATACTTCTTCGACAGGTCGATTGATGATTGTCGTTTTCTGAAGGTTGATGCCGCGGCGACCACCGGCGTAACCGAGCGCGCGGCCCATCTCCTGGTTTGTTACGGCGCGCAGCGCCATGGCCAGTCCGGCTGGGCAAAGCAGGGCGGCGGCTGGTGTGCGTCGCGTTGCGCAGCGCATCATCAAGGCTGTTCCGGCCGCCCCCATGAGCAGACGGGTCGTGGGTGACCAGTTCGCCTGCATTACGTCGGCCGGTTCGCCTGTTCGAGGCGCGCCCCCCTGCAAAGCGGAAATGTTTTCGGCCGATTCGTGAACTTCAAGATCGTCGACGACGTCCTGCACGCCGCGGACGGATTTCACGGCGCACACCAGGTCGTCGACCTCGTGCGCGAGGATAGGCCCCCTCAAATGCACGACGCCGTTGCGCGCCGATATTTCAATCGACGACGGGTGCGAAACGTATCGTCCCATCTTCGAGCGCACGCGCTGAGCGATCACCTGGTCGTCGGCATGGTCGCTGGTGAGGCAGCCGCGCGCTTCGGCCAGCACTCCGTAGGCGCGGTGTTGCATGTCGCGCACTGTGGCGTCAATTGCGTCGCCGGCTTTGTTGAACGCATGATTGATTTGGTCCCGCACGAGGGCCCGGCGACGATTCCCGAGGACCGGATCAAAGTAATACAAGAACCCCGCGCCCAGCGTGGCCCCAGTGAGAAAGTTGCACAGGCGATTCATGACGTCATCCTTGTAAAGAGGCAATTGATTATTTGTGCCCTTTTTTTTGGCTCGTCAAGATGCTATCAGCGTTGGAAATGGCTGCCGTTGAAGTTACTGTGTCAAAAGTGCAAATAGAGTGCCGTCTGCTGGACCAGGTTTGGGCCCCAAATTCCAAGGCCCCCGACAGGGTGGCCGAGGCGTCTCGGTAAAGTAGTCAGCGCCTGGCCCCCATCTATTTACGGTCCGGTTGCAGCCGAGATCGAAAATACTCTGGCAACCGTTTCATCGCGAGGACGAAGTCGCCGGTGCGAAAAGGCTCAACGTGATTGCGGATCGGCCGAGGCGAAATCCAGAAAGCGCTTCCAGTCATATTCAGTAAACGCGTGGGCGCCCGGGCGGACATGGTAGCCGATGTGGCCGCCATGAATAGGTTGGCCGAGGGGCGGCATTTGCGGCGAACCATCCCCCTGCCCCTCCTTAAATGGGAGGGGCGTTTCACCCAGGCCGGGAACGCCTAGAAGCCGGTAAACGGGATCGGCATGAAAACAAGAAAGGAATTCGCCGCGTGGGTCGGCCCACAAGTCTTCGTCGGCACTAGTGACATAGACTCGCCGGGGCGCAATGAGCGCAAGGAGCATATGCTGGTCAACCGGAAGCTCCGATTCGCGGCCGTTGTAACGCTGAAAGTTTTCACAAAACCAGTGTGGGAAGACTGTGTTGATACGCTCCACAGTTTCGCCGAAGACGCGGCGCGAGAGGGCCGCGCCGCCGCAGCCCGACTGGTTTGAAAGCGTGATCGCAAATCGTTCGTCATTGGCGGCGGCCCACAGAGCCGTCTTGCCCATGCGCGAATGCCCCGCCACGCCAATTTGTTTCGAGTCGATCGCCGGCTCGGTTTCGAGGTAGTCCATGACGCGGCTTGCGCCCCAGGCCCATGCGGCGATCGCTCGCCAGGCATCGCCGGCCAGCGGTTCCTCGCCGGAGAAGGCGTTGATGATGCCGTCGCGAAAGGTGGCCTTATCGTCGGCAGCAAGCGCGCGGCGATCGACAATTGCCAGAGCGTAACCGCGATCGATAATTAGCGGTGTCAACCGGTCGGTCAGCCCCTCGAATTGCAGCAGCACGACAGCCGGCAGCGGCCTGGCCCCTCGGTTCGGCAAGTAAAGTTGGACAGGAAACCGGAAGCGCCCGGCGTGCGGCGTGTCGAACGAGATTTCAACGAGCCGCCGCGTTGCCTGGCCATCGAGGTCGCGAGCGTCTTCTTCCAAGGTTTTGAACGAGATATTCTCTGGCCGCTCAATGGGCGCGCGGCCGTAAACATGTTCCTTGAAAAGCTCAAGTATTTCGGCGCGGCGCGCGGGCCATGTTTCGCGCGTAACGCGCGTGCCGTCCGACGCGATAAACGGATCGGGCAGCGTGTACGGCGGCACGTTGGCTTCGACAAAGTTCGCCTCGCGATTGCGCTGCGAAGCCGCTTCCACAACCGCAGGCGATGCGGACCAGGGCGCGTCGTCGTTTTCCTGCGCCGCGGCTGCGGCTTTTTGCAGGAAGATGAACGTGACCAGAATTGTAAAGAAGTTGACGCGCATTTACGTACAGGCATTGCGAGTCGGGCGGGCACCGGCCTCGGCGTTCGAAACTTTCTCAGAAAGAGCATACCAGCTCTAGCGGGCGGAGCAAGCTCCGCCGCTGAATTAGCGTGGCAACCAATGCGAGCGGCGGCGTCGGGGCCAATGTGCCTGCGACTCATCACGCAGGAGCCATGCCGTGGCCGCGGCGCCCATTGCAATCGCCAATCCTGCGGTGGCACTCGCAATTGCCGGGTGCATCGCAGCGCGGGTGTAAGCGCTCGAGCCGCAGACATGCCCTGGCTGGTCGCCGTGGATTTGTCCATGGTAACCCGGCTCCCATAGCGCCCCCGTTGGATCGCGCGGCGGTTCATCGCGGAACTGCTGCTCGGCCATGATGTTTTCGCTGATGCGATCCATGGTGCGCGGCGCGCGCCAGGCGAGCGCGGTCATGATGCGGCCGCTGCCACCTATGTAGAGATCCCGCACCGGGTGCGTGGCCGCGTGCAGGATGGCTTCGGCCACTTCTTCCGGCGGATACACGGGCGGCGGCAGTTGCGGCTCGCGGTCCATGTAATTGCGGCCATGATGCGGGAACGGCGTGTTGATCGAGGTGGGCTTGATGAGCGTGATCGAAATCGGCGCATCGTCGCGCTCCAGCTCGAGGCGCAGCGCGTCGGTGAAGCCGCGCAGCGCGTGCTTGCTTGCACTGTACATGCCGAGGTAGGGAATCGCCATGTCCGAAGCAATGCTGCCCACGTTGATCACCGCGCCGCCGCGAGTGCGCAGGTGCTCGATCGCAATCAGCGAGCCATTCACAGCGCCCCAGAAATTTGTGTCAAACAGCCGCCGATGGTCTTCATCCGACGCTTCATCGAGCCGGCTATACAGGCCGACGCCGGCGTTGTTGACCCACGTGTCGAAGCCGCCGAAGCGCTCGACGGCGACGTCGGCCACGTGCACAAGCTGCTCGCGCTCGGCCACGTCGGCGGCGACGTAGGCTGTCTCGCCGCCCGAGTCACCGATTTGCCGCGCGACCTCGCCCAAAGTTTCTTCGTCGCGGGCGGTCAGCACCACCTTCGCCCCGCGCTTGGCGGCCGCGCAGGCCGTCGCAAGACCGATCCCGCTGGAGGCGCCTGTAATTACGATGACTTGCTCGTGGAGCGGTTTTAATCGGATCGCCATGGTGTGCTGCCTCGCTTTTACGAAAGCTGACAGAATAAAAACCAATCACCCGCATGCGAACCGCATGCGAAGCGCATGCCATCACATCCAACCGCGGGCGTCAAAAAGTCACGGCGGTTCCGCGGGCATTTAATTTGCAACAGCTGTGACAGTTTGATACCTGCAGCCCGGCTTTCATCAAGGTCTTGAGCCATGACCAAGCAGCGATCGGAACAAACCCTGCTCGGCGAAGCGCTTGCCGGTGCGATTGCCGGTTTGGTGGCCACGGTGCCAATGACCCTGGCTATGCTCGTGATGCAGCGGATGCTGCCGCGGCGAGAACAAACCACGCTGGAGCCGCGCCGTATCAGCGACGACATGCTGCAAAAAGCGGATTTGCACGATGATGTTTCCGAGCGCGGCAAAGAGCAAGTTTCGGCGGCAGCGCATTTTGGCTACGGAGCCGGCGTGGGCATGATTTACGCAATGGCCGATCGCTTCTTGCCGCTGCCGCGCGGGCTACGGGGACCCGTGTATGGCATGCTCGTCTGGGCGGCGAGCTACGCGGGGTGGCTTCCCGCGGTAAAGACGCTGCCGCCGCCGCAACGCCGACCGGCCGGTAGAAACGTTTTGCTCATCGTGTCACATTTGGTGTGGGGCGCCGCCGCGGAAGGGATGACACGTTTGCTTTTGGGGCGCAATCGATCTAAAGTCGCATGGCGCTAAGGCGGACGCGAGAATCGATCACACTTCGATGCGCTGCCAGGCGTCGTGCCGGAAGCGGGCCACGATGAGCATGCACCGCGCCACGATATCGACGACCGCGGCGCACCATGCCCCAACAACGCCGTATCCGGCGCCGTGGAGCGTTATGCCGACGAGCGGGAGGTTGATTTCATCGTGAGCCAGAAATATCGCTAGTGGCACGCGCAAGAGCACGATGCCGAGCAAGTTCAGCACGAGCGGCCAGCGCGTGTCGCCCGCGCCGCGCAGCGCGCCCACGAGAACCATATTGATCGCCAAAGGCAACATTGCGAAGG
>DASXWB010000610.1:0-1710 GCA_036503915.1 Lacipirellulaceae bacterium
CCATTACGACCTGGCCACGCCGCCCGCGACGGTGATTTACAGTGTCGAGCACATGCGGCTGCCAGAGGCGCTGCGGAAGAACATCACCGCCCGGTACTACGAAGGCGGGCACATGATGTACATCCACGAGCCCTCCATCAAGAAGCTGCGCAAGGATCTGGAAGAGTTCTACGAGGCCGCGCTGGAGACGGTCGAAGAGGAAAAGGAGGAGGCGCTCGAAGAGGAAAACGAGGAAGCGGAGGTCTAAGTTTTCTTTCACGACGGCGATTCCGGGTGCTGTCCAAATGGTGGCAGCGGCAGCTTGCGGTTGTGTACATTTCTGTCGGGAAATTGATCAGATGCTCAAAATTCCCACCCCCATATTTTTGAGCAACTGATGGTGATGCATCCGGAGCCACATCACATTTCCTAACATTCCGAAAGCGCGCAGAATTGCCAAGTTTGGTTAGTCGGTTAGTGGAAGGCACTTTGATTTTTTCCTCAGCGAAGTTTTTTCTTTTTTTCGTGGGGCGAAATTCGGTTAACTTCGCCCCAGTGCGCAGTTGCAAGTTGTTTGCAGATTGGCGGTTAGCGTGATGCGGTGAGGCGAAATTGACTGAATTTCGCCCCGGGGGTGGGGCAAAAGTCGTACTTTCCGCACTTGTCGAAATAATTTCTGTCCATTTCCAACCGGCGGCAAGTCCGGCGAGTCGATTCCTTGCAGTGGAAAGCGTAAGCATTCCGTTTTGAGGCGCCGGAATTTTAGCGTTTGGGCCAGCCGAGGCGCCGGCGTCCAGCGTGCGCATCAGGGCGCGAAAAAAACTTACGTCGTGCGCCATCGACGTAAGTCGCGCGCCGCGCGACTTACGTCGAAGCCGTTCGTCGTAAGTCAACACAGGTCGCTCGGCAGCTCTTTTCTGGACACCTGGTCGGCGATACATCTGACTAGCGCCGCCGCCTGCGCGCTGAGCGCAAGGCGACCGGGGCGCACCGGCCTCTCCAGAAGAACGACCATGGTGAAGGGAAGAACGGAGAATGACGCGCAAGACGTCGGCGGCCATACGGCCGCGCTCGACGGCCGCATGCTGCGGAGTTATGCGGTGCTGGTGCGGAACCTGATGTTCTCGCGCTCGGCCGTGTACGGCATCGGGGAATGGGCCGACCGGTATCCGCTCGACCTGGTCGGCCTCCCCTCTGCGGCGGGCGAAGCGCTCTGCGACGATCGGCTGGGACGCTGCCTCGATCGGCTGTTCGCATCGGGTCAGCACGAACTGGTGCTGGAGGTCGTGCGGCACGTGATCCAGGAGTTTGGCGTGCGGCTCGATGAACTGCACAATGATTCGACCACGATCTCCTTCTTCGGCGCTTACGCCGAAGCGGGCCAGGAAGGGACCCAGCGAGGCCGCTCGACGCCGGCCATCACCTACGGCCACAGCAAGGCCCGCCGGCCCGACCTGAAGCAGCTGCTCTACATCCTGACGCTCAGCGAGGATGGCGGCGTGCCAATCTACTTCGCCACCAAGAGCGGCAACATTAGTGACGACACGACCCATCAACAGACGTGGGACTTGCTTTGTGAACTGACCGGCCGCAAGGACTTTCTGTACGTGGCCGACTGCAAGCTGGCCACGATGGACAACATGCGGTACATCGACCAGCGGGGAGGCCGCTTTATTAGCGTCCTGCCCGCCAGCCGCAAGGAAGACAACGAGTTTCGCCGCCGCCTGCTCG
>DASXWB010000611.1:0-1582 GCA_036503915.1 Lacipirellulaceae bacterium
CCGGGGCATTCGCCCCCGCAATTGGAACCAGATCATTCAATCCGCCAAGCAGGCCTTGCTACAACTCACCAGTGAAGATGTTGAAAACTCATTCTTGCACTGTGGATACGAGACTACGTAAAAAAGAAACTTGCTCTAGTAGGACAGGCTCTCCGCCTGACATGCGCTTCGGATATCGCCGCCGGCCTTCGAGTCAGGCTAGAAAGCCTGACCTACATCACCGGGGCGCCGGACATCGCTTCGATGATCGCCCGGCAAAATTCAGGCAGGTCATCCGGTTTGCGGCTGGAGATGAAGTGACGATCCACCACAACCGGTGCGTCTTGCCAAATGGCGCCGGCGTTTTCTAGGTCGTCCTTGATGCCGGGCGAACCGGTCACGCGCACGCCGCGATACACGCCCGCGGAAATTGAAATCCAGCCGCCGTGGCAAATCGCAGCCACCAACTTCTCAGCATCGGCGAACTCGCGCACGAGCTGCTTCACCTTTTCATCACGGCGCAGCTTGTCGGGCATGAAGCCGCCGGGAATCACCACGCCGTGGAAATCATCACTTTCCATGAGCGCGATCGATGCATCGGCGCGGCAAGGGTAACCATGCTTTCCCTTGTAAAGGGTTTCACCCTTCGGCCCGGCGACCGTCACATGGGCGCCGGCTTCCGCGAGCCGCAGCTTGGGATACCACAGCTCGAGATCCTCGTAATCGTCGCCAACGAACATCAAGAAACGGAGGTCGGCCAAGGGTCGGTCGTTTGTCATGGCGGGCTCCTGATATTGGTTCGTTGATAGTTGATAGTGGATAGTGGTTAGTTGCTAGAAGTCTAACAACTATCCACTAACAACTATCCACTACCAACTATCCACTACCAACTATCCAATATACGCGGCGCGATACGATCACGTCTAACACCGCGATCGCCCTCGCCAACAATCAATTCCTCCAACGCATCGCAGGCCGCCGCCAGGGCGGCCGGTCCGTCGCAGCGCGCCGCAAACTCACTGCATTTTGCCGCGACGGCAGGCGATTCTAAAAGCGGCGACAAGGCGGCCGCAACGGCTGGCCCGCGAAACGCGCGCCTCGATATTTCCTTGGCGACACCAAGGCGCACTAATCGCCGAGAATTGTCGAATTGATCGTACGACATCGGCTGCACCAGGTGCGGCACACCGGCAGCCAGCCCTTGTGCGCAGGTTCCGATGCCGCCGTGGTGAACCAGGGCGGACGTGTGCGGCAACAGCTTGCTTAGCGGCACGAAGCCGAAGTGGCGCACGGTGTCGGGCAATTCGCTCGGCAGCTGGTCGGCGTATTTTGTGAGCAAGATGCCACGTCGGCCGAGCCGCCGGCAGGCATCCACGGCGGCGGCGAAGAACGGCTGCGCTTCACGGTTCGCTGAACCGGGCGAAAAAGCAATCGGCGGCGACCCGGCGGCGAGAAACTCACGCAGGTCGCTGCTCAAGTCGAAGGGGTCAGTCCCCATTTTCCCAGAGCGGAAAATGGGGAGAGACCCCGGCGAATCCCACAACGGGAAGCCCACAGCCCGCGTGTTCGGCGGCCAATCCGGCTGCGGCGGGCCAAACCAATC
>DASXWB010000612.1:0-6660 GCA_036503915.1 Lacipirellulaceae bacterium
AGTAAAAAGTGAGCGGAAACAAGAGGGGGTACGTTTTTATTTCGTCCAGCCACACTTCGCCCGGGCCGGCCATTACGAACTTGATGCGCATCTGGCCTTGTGAGTCGAGCGGCAAATCATTCACCAACAGCGGATACGGACGCCACCGGTCGGAGAGGTCGTACGGGGCCGGCTGGCGGCCGCCGACCACCACGGCGCGGCGGTACGGCCGGCCAGGCTGGTCCGCCTCGATGACCATGCGCAGCTCCGCTTTGGGGGCGGCCGCCGACGAGCGCATGAACACGGTCATCGCGAACTGCCCGGTTGCCGGGACCGGAAAACTGTTGCTTTCCAGCGTGGCCTGGTCACCGCGGCTTTCAAAATAGATCGACGTTGTTCCATCGCGCGGAGCCGTGGCGTTGAGCTCGGCGGTCGCTGTGCCCGGGTTTGCGGCCAACGTCCAGCCCGAGAGCACATTGCCGCCGCCCAGCGGCTCGCAGCTGGGATTCACGAGCGACGGGTACAAGCGCGGGCCGTGATCGCGCTCCGTGAGTTCGGCAATTCGTTCGGCAAGCTCCTCGTGGGCATGTTCGCTGACGCTTGCGCGCAGGTCCGTTAGTTGCACTCCTCGTCCAGGTATCCGCACAGCCCGGACTTCGTACGGCGCGAGCGCCAGAGACCACGGCCGCACGCCGGCTGCAAGAGCGGTAGGTTCGGAAGCGTTATTTCCGTCGGCCTCGGGCACGAGCGGCTCGAGGGTGGCCGCTTGCGCGAGATTCAACGTAACTTGCGAATTGGCGGGCCATGGCGAAGTGTTCATCACGAGCAGCGTTGCGCCAGCCGAATCGGTGTACGTTCTCGCGAGAATTGGTTGCTTTTCGAGCTGCGCGATCTTGGCCCCGGAAGGCAGCCGCTGCATGATCGTGCGAATATTGCGCAACTGATCCTCCTGGCCGATCGGCAGGAGCGCGCCGCCATCAAGTATTATCGTAAAATCGTCCTCGGCCAGAGCCATCACATACGCTTGCCGCGCGGCAGCCCCATGGGCCAGCGGCAGGCTCAGCCGCGTTACGTCCGGCGCGAAGCGGAAGGGACTCTTCGCCGCAAAACTCGCCGGCAAGTGTTCCTGGGCGCGATGATAAAACAATGCGCCCGCACCTCCGGCCGGCGTCTTTCGATTCCGCGCGGCGAACGTGGCATTGATTTCAAAATCATCGGCCCGGTCGCGCAGCGGCACGGTCGGACCGACGTAGTAAGTGGGGCAAAAAACAATTCCGGGAAGTCCCTCGCGCAATTCGGCGTTGATGCCGGCGTCGCGAAGCGCAGCGTGAACGCGATTACCTTCGAGAATATTGGGGCGGATCCGGTCGGACCACTGCGCGTGATCGAGCGACTCTTCGCTGGTGAGCAGGAGCCGGCGCCGGTCATCGCCCTGGCGAATGATGCCGGCCATGCGCTCGTAAAACTCGCTGACTTGCGCGGCGCGCCAAGCGCGCCAAGCTTCGGCATGCTGCCGCACGTACAGCTTGGAATTTTGTTCGACGAGCGTTGCGTGCCGCGCGGCAAAACGCGTTGGTCCATCAGCGCCAAGGGTGATTCCGTTGTCGCGCTCGAAGCGCGCGATCGTGGCGTCATCCAGCCCCCATTCGGGCGGCGGCAATTGGGCGTAGCCATGGGCTGAAAGTTGCACCGCGATTCCCGCCAGGGCCGGATGGTGGCCATAGCGGTCGACCAGCTCGCTGACGACGTCAAGCATGGCCTGCTGCACGCGCGGGTCCAGCAGATTGTAATACGGCGCGAGGCCGCCGCTGGCCCCGTAGGTTTCCAGCCAGGTGCGGCCGTCGGAGCCGACGCATTCCAAGCCGGACGTTTGCGGATCGCTCTCGCGGCGCAGTTTTTCCAGCTCTGGCAGCGGCGCGTTGAATTGCAGCGCGGGCACGAGCGCGAGCTGTTCCCGCGTGAACACGCGCAGCAAAAGCTCCAAACTGTCCGCCTCGAACGTCGCTGGCTCCGCGCCACCCGTCGAATCATTCGCCTCATGGGAAAGCCGCTGGCTGCGGTACAGCGAGCGGCCTTCCCCGAGCATGTTGATCACGGCGCTATTGTATCCGGCGTAGCGCAAATAATCGGCCAACCGCGTTGCGGCTTCGTAATGCGCTTGCCAGTCGTCGCGGCTGGCCTCAAAGGGGCGATTGAAACCGTGCGTTCCAGGCTCGCGGTCGGAGGCTCCGAAGGATTCGACAACGAGCGGCCGAGAGATGAAAGCAGCCATCCATCGTTTCCCAGCCGCCTCGCGAGCGGTGGCGGCCAATTGCGGGCCGCTGCGCTTGAGCACGCGAATGTGTCCGAAATGGGCCGCCGCCGTGGGATGCTGGTTCGTCAGCAACAGCAGGGGTGCCTGGGTGCGCGGCCAGAAGACCAGCCGATGAATCGTTCGCGCGCGTGTGGCGCTGCGCCCGAGACCCTCGACGTAGCAACCGCTGTCGCGGCCGATTCCCGCGACGACGCCCGCCGAGTTTGGCTCGACAATGCTGACGCCCAGCTGCTGATCCTTGTCGGCCGGATACTCGATTTCCAAAAGATGCGGCCAGCCGATCGCCTCCAGCGGCAGAGAATATGCCTGCCAATGCGGTTCGCCGCCCGGCGCGCGTGGCGGCAACTCGATGAAGCGCCCGAAGGGATGCTCAATCGCGCCGGCGCGGATGCTGCCCAGTGGACCGCGGTTCAAGCCAATTCGGCGAAGCTGGTTGGGCAGCCGGTCCCACCACCGCGGACTCGTCGGATCGATTTCCAAAACGCTTTCCCACTCGGCGGTTTGGTCGACACTCGGGCTCTCGGCATCGAGTACGACGGCTTGGAAGCGATGCTCCGCCAGCAGAGTCGAAGCGCCGGGAATAAAAACCTTGGCAAAACCAGGCGGCCGGCTGGCCGCGACATGCACCTGGTACACTCCCTCAGCCCGCGGCATCGGCACCGTAATCACAACGGCCGCCGGGCCTTCCACCGGCACGGCGAGTCGCTGATCCGAGTTCCACACAACGTGGTTTCTGCCAGCCGGCGAGAGAGTTGTTTCGATGTCGAGCGTCGTGCCCGGGACGGCCTCTGCGAATGCCGGCCGCAACTCGAATGAAAACTGCTCGCCGGGAAAAAAGATCAGCGGCCCGTCTTCGGTACGAAGGTTCAGGGCATCTCCTGGCGCGCGCTGGACCTTCAGCGTGTTTCCGTGATCGTCGAGCTTGAGCAGCACGCCGCTTCGCAGCGCGTCGCTCAACGCGATGTGTGTTCGCAGGGCAGGCGATTGGGCTCCCGGCGACAAATCGATGAGCAGCTTCGCATCATCCCGCGCGCGGGCCGAGACTTCGATTCCTTCGACTTGCCGAGGACTCATCGAGGCCAGTTGGAGTCTGCCCTCGTGAAGCCACACCGAACCGCTTGCGTCGGCGTTCAATTCGGCGACTCGCAGATCGGACAGGGCGCCTTCGTCGAGCGCTATTTGGCCCTGCCACTGGCTCGGCTGCCCGCCACCCAACGTAATGCGAATTCGCGTCGGCTCGTCCTCGCCGCCGCCACTTGTGACTTCCGATGCGATTGGCTGAAGTTGGCCGGTCGCCGGTTCCTGGGCACACAGTTGCTGTGCGAGCCACAGGCAAACCACGATCGCGCCGGCGCGCACACAGCGCCAGGCCGGAGCGCGAGCCGCCGCCGAGAGAAGGCGTTGCGCGCGCGCGAAAGCGAGTGCCGTAGTTGACGGACTTCCGTGTCCGATCATGGGTCGCTGAACCGTGGCAGAGCGAGTGCAGGGCAGACGCCCGCGCGGCCGCCATCGAATGAGTTCTAAATGCTGCCCCGCTACAGTGTTCCGCCGCAAGGCAGGCGGCGGATTGTAGGTGCAAGGGCGCGCGCGAACCAGATCAGCTTGCATTCACCGGCGTGCGATGAATTCGGCACTTCAGCATCGCTAGCATCGAAGCGCTCGCGAAACTATCCGGTTTCCGCCGCTGAGCTGGCCACCACACTCTTTGGAATGGGCTCATTGCGAAGCAGGTGTTGCCCTGCGTCGTCGATTGCGTCCGTCAATGTTTCGAGCATATCCGGGCAAAGCTTCGCCACGTCGTTTGCTTCCCAGCGGTCATCCGGGCGCACGTACAATTCGACGCCGGAGTGCTCCGTGGCGGATTCCGGTTTGCTTTTATCGACCGGCACGTCCTGCCGCAGGCACCAGCCGGAAGTGCGAATTGAGCGGCTCGTAGCGCTCGCGGAAAGCAGGGCTTCACGCCACTGGGCGCGAGCACTCCGGGCGAGCGGCGAAACGTCCATGCCGTCGACACTCGCCAGGATTCCGCTATTCGCTTCCTCAAGCCCGGCGGCGATTGTCGGAAAGAAATCGAAATGCGACGTGAGAGCGCCGCTTCGACTAAGCCGGCCGAAGCCATTTGGAAAGCGGATCAACCAAGGCACGTGCAGCTGCTCGCCAAACAGTCGCGGATCGGCGCCGCCGATGCGCCTGTGTTCGCCTAGCGGAAAGCCGCGCGCTCCGATCAATACAACGAGCCAGCCGTCTTCCGAACGGACCGAGTCGATTGCCGCCATCAAAGCTTTCCAGCATTCGTCCAGCACCATGACTTGGGCCGCATAAGCGCAACCGTATTGGAACACAGCGTCGGGGTCATCGGCGCCACGCATCGTCAGGTCAGGCGGCACGGCATTTTCCACCGGCGGCGGATCGCCCTCCTCGCGTAACGACTGCTGCAGTTCGAGTGGGGCGTCCCATCGGCCATACATGCCCTTCGAATGGAGCCATACCAGTCGCGGCGCACTTCGGGTCTGCGAAAGCACAGCGTCACAGGCTGCAGCGAACAAATGCGCTATTTCCGTTTCGGCTAATTCAGGCGCGCGCGCATCGGGAGTGTTGTGCTCCGCGGCCGTGCCGCCCTCAATGATTTCATGGAACTCGCCCGTGGTGAACGCCGGTAACGCCGGATCATCCGTAATAAGCGACGTAGCGTAGCCGCGCGATGCCAAGTATTGAGGCAAGTCTTCCACCTGCATGCCACTCTTCATTGGCCGCAATGGATGAAGCGACTGCCAAAGCGCCCGATATATGTCGGTCAACTCGACGGCGGGCGCGTAGCACGCGTCCAGCAGGAAACTCTCTGCTGCAAATTCGTCGAGCGAGGGCGTGGCGAACGCCGTGTTGCCATACGCGCCGAGCGACGTAGCGCGCAGACCGTCAATGGAAGCGACTAAGATGTTGTGCCGCGGCATGCAGCGAATATAACCGCCAGCCTTCGGCGCGAATACATAGCCGGACCATCTTGGTCCGGTCGGTTCGATTCCGGCCCAAGATGGGCCGGCTATGTAATTGAGGTGCGACGATCTTGGCGAGTTGAGGCGCGCCACTCGCGCCATAGCAGCTGCGGGAAAACCCAGGCGTCGTGCGCGTAGCGTCCGGCCAGGCGGCGCGGCTCGCAGTACGCCCTGTGCAGCCACTCCAGCCCGACGCGGCGCATCCACACTGGCGAGCGGCGGCGATGCCCCGCGAGAAAATCGATGGTCGCGCCCGCGCAAATCGCCACTTTCGCCTTCAATAGCTGGTGATGGTCGTGGATCCAAATTTCCTGTTTCGGCGCGCCAAGTCCGACCAGTAGCAAATCGGGCTCGGCCGCGGCGATAGCCGCAAGAATCCGGGCCGTTTCATTGTGGTCGTGTTCAAAGCCCGGCGGCGGCGAGTAGCAGCCAACTACCTGCACCGCGGGCCACTGCGCTTCGATTCTCTTCCGAGCGAGCTCGGCGACGCCCGGGCCTGCGCCCAATAAGAACAGCCGCAGCGGCCGCTCGGCGGCGGCAAACAATCGGGGCACGAAGTCGCTGCCGGCGACGCGCTCGGGCAGTCGCCGCCCCAAGAGGCGAGACGCTAAAACGAGCGGCATGCCATCGGCCAGCACCATCGACGCGTCGGCATACGCGCGACGCACGTCGGCCCGATGCTGAAACAGCACGGCATGATCCACATTCGGCGTCACGACATAGCGGCAGGCGGCGCCGAGCGGCCGCGAGCACCACTTCATTACTTGACTAGCTGCCTCACTCATCGTGATCCGCGAAATCTGCATACCGAATAACTTGACGACGTCATGCGGCGTTTGGGGTGCCACTGCTGGCTTGTCCAGCAGTGCCGAATTGGCGGTCACCTTGCAGTTTGCACTCGTACTTGCTGCAAAATTGGGGGCAGTATTTGGCAACTCATGCCGCAAGGTGATCGCAGTCGAAACACTGCCGGCCAAGCCGGCAGTGGCACCCGATGTTGCAACGAGTTGCTGCCGCAAATTGACGGTCATTCCCGCAAAAAGAAATATGAGTGCGTGCTGAGCTGGCAGCAGCGTCAAGTCGTGAAATAAAGCCGAGCAAAGATAACTAGCCAACAGTGCGAGCATCAGCACTCCTTGGTTGTGCGCCCATCCTGGGCAGTCCGCACACCGCGCAACCTGCCATGCGCTCGTCGCCCAAACCGCGAACACGGCTACGAATAACGCAAATCCGACAAGCCCCGTCTCGGTGAGAATGCTGAGCAGCGTGTTGTGATGATGCAGCCCGCGAAGCGATTCCAGCTCGAAGTCCTGCGACCGGTCGGACAGGTACGGCAGCTTGCGGTCGTAGAACCGGCCGAAGCCTACGCCGAAC
>DASXWB010000613.1:0-3268 GCA_036503915.1 Lacipirellulaceae bacterium
CACACAAAATCCGGTATCGCACGTGCACGCGGCAATAAACAAAAGTCTGATGATGCGATCGGCGTAAAAAAAATGAGAGATCATTGAAACTTGATGCCGTTGATCGGGATTGTATTAACAGGAGGTAACGGAGGAAACAGAGCACGAGGTTTTGCCGAACTCTGCTACCTCTGTTTCCTCCTGTTCATTCCATTCCTATGTATTTTTGCTATATGCATGACGGAAATAACTCTAGTTTCCTGCTTGCTCCGATTCTGACTCCTTGTGTTGATCGATCTTTACAAGGTCTTTCCATGCCCAACGGAACAAATTGCGCGTGTCGGTATAGCGCGAGTCGGTGGAAGTCGATCCGAGCACGACGACGATCAATCGGCGGCCTTCGCGCTGGGCGGTGGAGACGAGACAATTTCCGGCCGCCCCCGTGGTGCCGGTTTTTACGCCGTCATAACCATCGATTTTCAGCAATTGATTCGTGTTGCGCCACACGACATTGCGCTTGTAGCCGGACACCGAATCGACGGTCGTGCCGTGCTGCGGCGTGGAGACGATTTTTCTGAACAGCGGTACGCGAAGGGCTTGGTGCGCGAGAGTGGCCAGATCGCGAGCCGTGGTTTTGTGCTCGTCGCTGGGCAGGCCGTTTGGGTTTTCGAAGTGCGTCGACCGCAAGCCGATGTCCTTTGCCAGGTCGTTCATTTGCTGGATGAAGTGATCGTACGAATCGATCTTTTCATGGTCCGGCCCGCCGTCCATCGCGCCATAGCGCGCGCCAAAGTGCTCGGCCAGCGCGACCGACGCGTCGTTTCCCGAGGGCAGCATCAGGCCGTACAGCAATTCACCAACGGTGAGTTTTTCTCCTTCGCGCACACCTGAGGTAGAACCGGGTGTGTTATCGGCCCGGGAAGTGAACGTGACGATCTCTTCAAGCACTTTGGGATCTTTCTCTGCAAGGCGCATAACGATAAAGGCCGTCATTATTTTGGTGGTGCTGGCCGGGTCGCGTTTTTCCTGATCGTGCTCCCCGGCGAGGAACTCGCCGGATTGGCCGTCGATGATCGCCCACGCCTTCGCGGTGACAAAGGGAGTGCCGTCGAGTTTGTCGGCCGGTTCCTTTTCGAGCGTTTCAGCGTTTACGACCGCCGGCTCGGGCGTCGGCTCCTCCTCGGTCAAGAGCGGGCCAAGCGCGCGCCATGTGTCGGCGCTCACGACACCGGTCGCCTCGAGGCCTTCTTGGGTTTGAAATTTCTTGACCGCGCCCTCGGTTTCCGGTCCAAAGTCGCCGTCGACGCCGATGCCGGGAGAGTCTTTGATGCCGGCGTTGAGAGTCCGCTGCAGGGCTTCGACCAGGTCGCCGCTCGCGCCCGTTTGCAGCGTACGGGCCACGGGCGCGACGGGGGCCTCGCCCTGCGAGTTGAAGTACTGATAGATCGCCGAGCCGAGCTCGGCGCAAAGCAAGTCGCCCTCGTTGTCGTCGGTCCAGCGCTGGTCCTTGTTATTGGTGGTGAGGATGCAGAAGGCGATCGGCCCGCCTGGGGTTTCCATGATGCCCGCGTCGGTGCGCGTTTGCGACACCGAGCCCGTCTTGTGGGCGACGCGCGTGCCTTCCGGGAGCGAGCGGGGCACCTTTTGCTTGTCCGCGCAGGCGAACAGGTGATTGAGCATTTTCTCCGACGCTTCTTGGCTCACGAGCTTGCGGCCATGCAGCAGTTCGCACAGCTTGACCATGTCGCGGGCCGTCGTGCTGCCCAGGCCGAACTCTTTGCTGCGCGCGGGGGCAATCGACGTATCCGCCCGAAATACTTTGGCGTTGATCCTCGTTTCCGGACAGCCGAGCGACGCCGTGTATTCGTTCGTTGCGGGCAGGCCGAGCTTCTCGATCACGAGGTTAGTGGCCGTGTTGTCCGAGAAAACGATCATCAAGTGGATGGCGTCGCGCAGCGAGATCGTCGCGCCGGGCGAAAAGTGTTCCGTGAGAATGCCGGAGCCTTGGACTTTGTCTTCGGCTTTGAGTTCGATGCGCTCATCGAGCGCGAGCTTTCCCTTTTCGACCGCGTCATAGGCGGCCGCCATCACGGGAAATTTGATCAGGCTGGCCGTCGACATCGTGCGATCGGCCTGGTATTCGTACGATTCGCCCGTCTTGAGGTGCTTTACGGCCACGGCCACGTCGCCGCGGTGCTGCTGGATGGCGGGAAGCAGGACTTGCTCCAGGGTTTTTTTCGATTCGCTCTTTTCATCGGCGGCGAGAACCGCAAGTGCTGCAGTTGTGAACAAAACCGTTGCAGCAAAAGCGAACCGTAGCGTAACTAGTATGCGACTCATGCGAAAAGCCAAACCTCACGAAGATTTACTCAACGGTCCATCGATTAACTCGACGCCGGTTCCGTTTGCGTTCGGGTAAATGCATCGCCCGCGTTCCAGGCGCACGCCGGTGGCGATGTCTTTGGCCAGGAGGACCGCGCCGTCCATGTCGACGTAATCCAAGAGCGGCAGGAGTTGGGCGAGCGCCGAAATTCCCACGGTCGATTCGGTCATGCAGCCGGCCATTACCTTCAAGCCGAGTTCGCGCGCCCGCGTGATCATGCGCCGCGCCGCAGCGAGGCCGCCGCATTTCACCAGCTTGATGTTGATGCCGTGAAACCGGCCGGCGCAGCGGTCGACGTCTTCTTCGGTGATGCAGCTCTCGTCGGCCACCAGAGGCAATGCGGAGTGCTCGAACGCCCGTCGCGCGCCGCCGATGTCCTCAGGCGGCAGCGGCTGTTCGATAAATTCCACGCCCAGGTTCTTCAGAGGGGGCGCAAGCTCGATTGTCTGGTCGGCGGTCCAGCCGCAATTTGCGTCGACGCGAAACACGGCGTCCGTGTGCCGCCGAAGCTCGCCGATGATGGCGAGATCGTCGGCCGTGCCTAGTTTCACTTTGTAAATCGGCCAGCCGGGCATCTCGTTCAACTTGGCAACCATCTTGTCGATGCTGTCGATGCCGAGAGTGTAATCCGAATGCGGCACTTTCTCGGTCGATAGACCCCAAAGTCTATAGACAGGGGCGCCGCGCAACTTGCCCCACAGATCGTGAATTGCCTGGTCGAGTGCAGAAAGCGCGAATTTTGAATACGTATACTTTGGAAGTGCCGCGTCGATCACGGCAATCAGGCGCAGCGGCTCATCACGCGAATCGGCCTCCACGAGGTGCCGGACCGCTTCGATGGCCGTTGACATGTTTTCGATTGTCGCGCCGTAGAAAGAATTGGTCGTCGCCTCGCCATACCCATAA
>DASXWB010000614.1:0-2773 GCA_036503915.1 Lacipirellulaceae bacterium
TGACATTTACCGACGGTCGCGTGCTGAGCGTGCCTTGAATTGGTTTTGGTTTCTCCGTGATGCGACGCCCCAGCAGCGAGCAAACTACGAAATTGGGGGCGGTGGCGTGGGTCTGCATTGGCCCGACCTCGATGAAGATCTATCAGTCGCTGGCCTGATGGCGGGTGTCGACCATAACGCGGGCTAATCGCCCAATTTCATTTTCGTCATGGCTGGGACGCCGAGATCGAGCGTCGCTGGAACCGCCCATCAGCGCCCGGTAACGACACGCTTCTATTGGCCACACCGTGCGCGATGCTATACTCAAAATATGTTTGGCGATGGTTCCTTGACTCTCAGAGAATTCGCGATGAAGGAACCGCTTCCGCTGGCGAAGGTCCAAGAGGCGGTGCTGGAGTTTCTGCGCAATCGCGATGACGCCGCTTTGTTCGGCGCGCAGGCAGTCAACGCGTACGTTGACGAGCCTAGAATGTCTCAAGACGTTGACATCCTCTCAACACGCGCCGCGGAGTTCGCCGAAGAATTGCGATTGTATTTGGCGGCCACGTTCCACATCGCCGTTCGCGTGAGATCAGTTGCTCGCGATAAGGGATTCCGAATATATCAAGTGCGTCAGCCGAAGAACCGACATCTGGCTGACGTACGGCAGGTCGCTGAACTGCCGCCTACGCAGTTAATTTCTGAAGTTCGCGTGCCATTGCCCGAAGAACTCATAGCTCAAAAGGTCATGAGTTTAAGCGGCCGGCGCGGACAACCAAAGGCCGACACCGACCGGCGCGACCTGAAAGTACTGTTGCTTGCGTTTCCCGATCTTAAGTCGCAGACTGGCTCAGTCCTCGATCGGCTTAATGCCGCCCATGCCGACGAAGGCGCACTTGCCGAATGGAGTGAATTGGTCGCTACAAAGATCGAACCCGAAGCCGATGAATGGTAGCGCGACGCAGAGCTGGTTTTTGACCCGTTGCCAGCTTGTACCGAACTCAGCCAATAGCGCTACTGTTTTTTTGGATTCGAGTTTTCCCATCCTGGAATATTGGTCGCAACGCATCCGGAACGCCCGCTAACTCCTTGGCGAGCTTTTCGATATGCTTCGTGAATTCGCCGGCTAGCTGTTCGGCGTCAGGTTCATAATCAAGCGGCCAATTGGCAATGCTCTCGCGACGAAGCCGCGTCCATTTCGGGGTCTGCTTTCCAGTTACTTTGCACCCAAACTTGGTCAATTCATTCATGTTTCGCGCAATAGCGCGCGGAAGCCGGCTTGTTCAAAATGCTCGTCGGAAGTTAGGGCATCCGTTAGTCCCCGTGCTTGCATCACGGCGAACGATACACAATCCGTCAGTCCCCATTCTTTGTCCGGGCGGTTGCGAAATAACTCCAATGCCTGAAAGTATACGTCCTCGGAAAAGGGCACCACTTCGATTGTTGGGTCTGATTCCACAGAGGCAAGCAATTCGACGGCCGCGGCGCGATAGCGCTGCTTCGAAAGGGCATTGCCGATTTCCAAAAGCACAGCCCTGGTAGTGATTAACCGACTTGTTCGGCTGCCGAGCTCATCTGCTAATCTCACGGCCCGAAAGTGGAGTTGGTCTGAACTGGCCGCTAATGCAATGGCGTAACTTGCATCGAGAAACAATTCACTCGCCACCACCGGTCTCCTCACCATAGAGATACTCGTCTAGATTGCTGGCCCAATCCGGCGGTCCCTGCAAGTTCAGCGCTCGCGCGGTCTGTAGGAACGACGTCGGCGGCCCGGCGGTTGTCGCGAGCGTCTCTACGGTCAGCCGCACCGTCGTGTTCGGCGTCAGAAAAACCGGCTGTGTGGGACGGAAAACACTACCGTCGTACGTGGCTTCAATTGTTGTGCTCATCGGACGGAAACCAGTTTGCGCGCGCGTCAATGGACAAGGTCAGGACTGATTGTAGGTCGCGACTTGTGCGCCTGTCAAATTCCGACGGCGGCAATCGGCGATGAAGATTGCGCTCTCTGCCGCCGTGGCCTGCGTTGTCAGATAATGTTATGTTCACAGGTATGACCCAACAGTTCGAATTCGACGTCGTCGTCGTCGGGGCCGGGCACGCCGGCGCCGAGGCGGCGCTGGCCGCTGCGCGGTTGGGGGCGAAGACCGCGCTGCTCACGACCAATTGCGACACCGTCGGGCAGATGAGCTGCAACCCGGCGATTGGCGGCGTCGGCAAGGGGCAGATCGTGCGCGAGATCGATGCGCTCGGGGGCGCGATGGGCCGGGCCATCGACGCGACCGGAATTCAGTTTCGCATGCTCAATCGCCGCAAGGGCGAAGCCATGCACAGCCCGCGGGCGCAGGCCGACAAGAGGGCTTATCAGGCGGAGATAAAGCGGCTCGTAGAAGAATCGCCCAATCTCAGTTTGCGGCAAGAGGTTGTGGAGGATTTGCTCGTAGAAGAACCCGCAAGCCACGAAAATGACCAAGCACGCATGACGAATGACGAATCGGAAAACGCCGCTCATTCGTCACCCGACATTCGTCATTCGTTATTCCGCTCTCGCATCATCGGCGTACGCGTACGCGGCGACGCGATCTATCGCGCTCGCGCCGTTGTGCTCACAACCGGCACCTTCCTGCAGGCACTCATGCACACGGGCGAGACGAAGACACCCGGAGGCCGGGCCGGTGAAGGGACGACCGCCGGCATCAGCGGCGCGCTCACGCGGCTTGGTTTTCAGCTCGCGCGATTCAAGACGGGCACACCGCCGCGGCTCAATGGCCGGACGATTGATTACGATCGAGTGGAA
>DASXWB010000615.1:0-4472 GCA_036503915.1 Lacipirellulaceae bacterium
CCCCTTTTTTCCGATAGCGCTGAATCAACTGCTAAGCGGCTGAACGGAAAAAAGGGGACAGTCCCCAGGCTGCACTTCGTCGTTGGGCATTTAGAGGCCGGCTTTCGCATCGTGCCGCAGCGCGTCGTGCTGGTGAGCGCGGCCGAGTTATTTCAGCGGCAAGATTTGGCGCGCACCACGCGGCGGCGGCAAGCGCGGGCGATCGACAGCTTCCTGGAGCTGCGCGAAGGCGACCTTGTGGTGCATGTTGCACATGGGATCGGCCGGTATCGCGGTCTGCGGCTGCTGGAGCAGGACGAACGCGCCGAAGAACACCTGGAGCTTGAGTACCACGGCGGCACGAAGATTTACGTACCGTCGGCCAAGATCGAGCTGGTGCAGAAGTACGTCGGCGGCACCCGCGGGCGGCCGGTGCTCGCGCACATCGGCGGCAAGGCCTGGGTACGGCAGAAGGAAGCGGCCCAGCGAGCGGTGACCGACCTTGCCGCCGAGATGATCGAGCTGCAGGCGGCCCGCGACGCGCGGCCCGGCATCGCCTTTCCGGCCGATAGCGAGTGGCAGCGCGAGTTCGACGCCGCCTTCCCCTACCAAGAGACGCCGGATCAACTCACCGCGATCGCGGAGATCAAGAGCGACATGCAAGTCGCCCGGCCGATGGACCGACTGCTGTGCGGCGACGTCGGCTTCGGCAAGACGGAACTGGCGATTCGCGCCGCGTTCAAAACGGTCGATGCCGGCTACCAGGTTGCCGTCCTCGTGCCGACGACTGTGCTTGCAGAGCAGCATCGCCGCACGTTTGCGGCCCGGATGGCCGAATTCCCATTCCAAATCGCATCCATTTCTCGATTCAACTCGACAAAAGAACAGCGCGAGATTATCGAGCAAACGGCCGAAGGACAAATCGACATCCTCATTGGCACACATCGGATCGCATCGTCCGATGTGCGGTTTGCCAACCTCGGCCTTTTGATCATCGACGAGGAGCAGCGATTCGGCGTCGAGATCAAGGAGCGGCTCAAAGCGCTGCGTGCCACAGTCGATGTGCTCACGATGACGGCCACGCCGATTCCGCGCACGCTGCACATGTCGCTGTTGGGTGTGCGGGCAATTTCCAATCTGGAAACGCCGCCGGCCGACCGGTTGGCTGTCGAAACGCGCGTCACACGGTTCAGCGACGAGCTCGTGCGCCACGCGATCATGCGCGAGTTGAACCGGGGCGGGCAGATTTACTTCGTTCACAACCGGATCAACGATATTCATGGAGTTGCCATGCGGCTGGCCGAGATCGTACCCGAGGCACAGATCGATATCGGCCACGGCCAGATGCCCGAGCACGAGCTGGAAGACGTCATGTTGCGGTTCGTGCGCGGCGAGACCGATATTCTGCTGTCGACCACAATTGTCGAGAGCGGGCTCGACATCCCCAACTCAAACACGATTTTCATCGACGATGCCGACCGCTATGGCCTGGCCGATCTGCATCAGCTTCGCGGCCGCGTGGGGAGATACAAGCACCGAGCTTATTGCTATCTGCTGGTTGACGAGAATCGTCATCTCTCGCCGGAGGCGGCGCGGCGTCTTCGGGCCATTGAGGAGTTCAGCCAGATGGGCGCTGGCTTCGCGCTCGCGATGCGCGACCTCGAGTTGCGCGGCGCCGGCAATATTTTGGGCACGCAGCAGAGCGGTCACATCGCCACGGTGGGTTACGAAATGTACTGCGCGCTGCTGGAGCGAGCGGTGCGGCGGCTCAAGCGCCTGCCGCAACCCGAGTCGGTCGAGGTGACCATCGATCTGCCGGGCGAAGCCTATCTGCCGCGCGGCTATGTGCCTGACATGCGAGCCAAAGTCGATCTGTACCGGCGGCTGGCTCGGCTCACGTCCGAACTCGCTGTCGATGATTTCGCCACGGAGCTGGTCGATCGCTTCGGGCCGCTGCCGGAACCGGTTTTACATTTGCTGGAGCTAGCACGGCTGCGAATCTGGGCACACGCGTGGGGTGTGCAGGAGATACGAATCGAAGACCGCTACGCCTTGCTGGCATACACGTCGCGCGAAAAACTGGAGCCCTTGGTGAAGCGGGCTGAGGGGCGGCTGCGGGTTGCCGACCAGCGCTCTGCGTATCTGTTGCTTGCCGGCCCCCTTTCGGACGCCCAGATGATCTTTGCCGAAGTGAAATCTCTCTTGCGGCCCGTGGGGCGCGCGGCCTAGAATCCGCCGCTTTTTTGTGGAATGGCTGTCAGCTATCGGCTGTCAGCTATCGGCCAGAATTTCTTGGCGGCCGGCATTGTGCAGAGACTTCTCTTATCCTCGCTGACCGTTGTTGCCGGGTGCTTTTGCGTTTCGCTCTGCGCGCCAGCCTGGCCGCAGGATATCGTCGGCCAATCGCCGGAAGCATCGCCACTGTGGAACGCGGATTCGGCTTCTCTCGACGGCTGCCAGATCATTGCCCGCATCGATAGCCAGATTGTGCTTGCCTGCGAGGTTCTGTGGGAAGTGAACCTGGCGCTTGAAAGACGTCTGGCGCAGATGCCGCCCGAAGTGCTTGTCCCGCCCGAGCAATTGGAGGAATTTCGCCGAGAAGCAATGCGTCACCAGGTGGCGCTTTTGTTGAATCGCAAATTGGTCTTCGACCAGTTTCGTCGCACGGTTCCGCCGGAAAAGCTGTCAGAAATCGAAGAGAAGCTGCGCGAACCATTCCAAGAGCAAGAGATGCCCAAGCTGATGGAGCAGCTCAAGGTCGACAATCAACAGGATTTGGAGCGAGAGCTCATACGGCTTGGTTCTTCGCTGGCTGATGTGCGGCGGTCGTTCAACGAGCAGATCATTTTCATTGAGTGGGTTCGCACGAAAGTGAAGATTAACGAGGAAGTCAGCCCGGACGAGCTGCTGCAGTACTACGAGGAGCATCTGGCCGATTACGAGTATCCGGCACAAGCGCGATGGGAAGAGCTAATGGTCCGCAAGGACCGGTTCGACGATACGCGCAAGGCGTACGCGGAGATTGCGCGGCTGGGCAACGAAGTCTGGCAGCGCGGCACGGCCCAGGGACTGCGCGGGCCGGCGTTCACCGAAATCGCCAAAGCTAAATCCGACGGGTTCACCGCAAAAGACGGCGGCCTGCAGGACTGGACGAGCAAAGGCGCGCTCAAAGCCACGGCGATCGACCAGGCTCTGTTTTCGCTGCAGATCGGCCAGATGAGCCCGATCCTGGAAAGCGACCAGGGATTCCACATCGTGCGCGTGCTGGAGCGCAAGGAAGCGGGCCGCGAGCCGTTTGCCGAAGTGCAAGTCAAGATTCGCGAGAAGCTCAAAGACGAGCGGTTTAGAACCGAGGCCGAGAAATACCTGGCCGGTCTGCGCCGCGATGCCCGCATCTGGACCGCGTTTACGGGGCACGTTTCGGCGGACGTGCTTCTGGGGCGGAAGCCGGAGGATACGCAGGCGCGATAAGCGCTTCAAATTGAGTGTTAGTCGTTGCCGACGGCCCGCTTTTTAGCTACCCAAGCCGGATATTCCTTGTCGATCAACTTCCGCGGCCAATCGCCGTAATACGCGTAGTTCGTGCGGCGCTCACGTTCGATTTGGTCATAGCGGTAGCGGACGATCGCATCGCGGCCGGTAAAAATCGGGCGGTTGGTGCCAATTTCGTAGAAGCGGGCCCAAATCGGCGGCGCCGCGGGATCTTCCTTCACGGCCAGATCATCGCCTTGCGGCGTTTCGATTTCCACGACGCGGATGCCTTCGATCTTCACGCTTTCCAGCCAGGCGACGGCGCCGCGAACGGCTGCGATGATTTCCGGCGACGACTTGTCGACCCGCATCAGGCAGCGCACGAGATTGACGGTTTCGTGGCCGGAAAGCGACACGGGCTCGAACGTGCGCGCCTGTGCCGGGGCCAGCGTTTTTTCATCGTGCTGCGCGCACCAGGCGGTGCGCCGGCCATCGATGACAACCTGGCACTTCAGGATGCAGTCGATTCCCTTGTTGAAGGCCTCGGCGGCACGCTCGCGCCGGTTGGCGTCGACAAAATCAAACGGCGGAGCGCCTTTAGCCACGTCGTCCATCAACATCAACACGCCGCTGACCGAGTTGTCGTTGAAGTGGATGTGATCATTGAAGCCGCCGCGCAGCGGGTAGTAAATGGGCCAACCGCCGTTGTCATATTGGGCGGCGAACAGGTAGTCGAGGCCTTTTTCCAAGGCCTCCCGAACGCGCTCTTGGCGAGTGGCCGCGAATGCGCGGGCCAGAAACCGCAATTGAGTGTAAGTTGCGCCGTTGTCAATGGAGGCATCGCCGCGCCGCCTGGCAAAGCGCCGCTTTGCCGCGTCCGAAAGCGGCGCAGCCATGTCGATGTCCTTCGGCCAGCCGCCCGACGCGGTCTGATACAACAGCACGTTCGCGATGACCTGGCGGCCTTCGTCCGATTGAAGCCAGGTTGAATCCCGGCGCTGGGCTTGATTCCAGGTTATTCC
>DASXWB010000616.1:0-2648 GCA_036503915.1 Lacipirellulaceae bacterium
GGCGATGTGAATTACTACGCGGTCGCGCTCGCCATGATGACGTTTGTCGTGACCAAGTACTTGCTCAAGGTGTCGCGATTCATTCCGGCGCCGCTCATCGCCTTGGGCCTCGCTACGCTGATCAGCGCCACGGTGTGGTCGGAAGCCGGGCTGACGCTGGTGCGAGACAAGTACGGCGCGATCCCCGACAACTTGCTGAAGTTCACGCTTCCCGGCCCGATCGCGCTGACGCCCGAAGTGATTTGGGACTTGTGCTATTTTGTGCTCGCGATCGTGTTTGTGTCGGGCGTCGAAAGCCTGCTCTGCTCGCGGATGGCCGATCGATTGGCCGACAACCGCGGCGTGCCTTACAACCCGAATAAGGAATTGTGGGGGCAAGGCTGGGTGCAAATCCTCGTGCCGCTGCTCAACGGCTTCCCGCACACCGGCGCTCTGGCGCGCACGGCCACGAACATCAAGGTTGGGGCCGTCTCACCGTTGGCCGGCATCAGCAAGTTCGGGCTGAAGCTCTTGCTGGCCGTGTATCTGGCGAGATGGCTGGAACTGGTTCCGATGGCCTGCATCGGCGGCATCCTCATGTTCGTGGCGTTCAACATGGTGAAGCCAGCCGAGGTCCGCGAAGTGTTAAACCACAACCGCTTCCACGTTGGACTGATGGTCTACACTGCCGTTATGGTGCCGATGACCGATTTTCTGATCGGCGTGCTTTCGGCGCTGGTGATCTACGGCGTGCTGTATCGCTTCCTCGACGAAGCGCCGCCGCACCTGGCCCCGCAAACTGCGGATGCCCGCATGCCGGCCCATCATCCGCATCACGAAACACACCACGGCCTGGCCGTCGAGCTGGAAGGCGAAGCGGAGAAACGCAAGCAGGCGTCATAGGCTCGCGGTGGCGCGCAGCTAGCGCGAACGTGGTACGTCAACGGCTTACAGCCGCTACCGAACAGGTCGCCAGCTCTGATGGCGCATTGCCGTCGCCCAGCTTGCCGCGGCTTTCTGCTGTTAAGATGTAGCGGCTGTACGCATCGTAGTGCGACCGGTCCTGACGATTTTTTTGATTGCACCGGTTGCAACTATCGTGCTTCTCTTGCGCGGCCGATTTCGCAGTATATGCCTGTCCAAGGGGCGGGCCTGGGCCTGCCGCAAAGCGCCCATTGGGTAAGTCCACGTCGCCGCAGGCATTACGGTGAACTAGCGGCCGTTTCTTGTGCAATGTCGCCCCCCTGCGAGCGCGCCATGGAGAAATCGAAATTACGCTGCGGTCTGCCGGCAGCCTTTGTTCTGTTTTTTTTGGCGACGGGAGCAGCGGCAGAGATGCTTCCGGAGACTCCATCGGAAGTCTTGCTCTCGACGTCCGCGATCCTTGCAAGACGGCCCAAAGACGACAGTCTATCATCCGTCGAAGTTTGCGAGTATCCGTCCGTCAGCGACGTTTTTAATGTGGAGTCCAATGCCAGCGTCTACGAATCGCAGGCGGCGTCATGGCTCGACGACCAGAATGCCGAGACCGAAGATGCCTCAGACAATGGCGAAGAGAAGTCCATCGCTGAGCGGCTGGAAGAGCTCGAATCCAAGCACGCGGACTTGCAAGAAGCTCACGACGAGTTGGAAGGCAGTCTCGACGATTATGCCAAAAGCGGTCACAGCGCCGCAACGATGTCGGTGAACGGCCGGCTGCACATCGACATGTGGCAGTTTCCCGGCGACTCGCCCGGCGTCAACGGGTTTGAAACGGGCGACAACGACGTCACGCCCGCTGACCGGCTGGAGTTCCGGCGGGTTCGGTTCGGCGTGCGCGGCGACATCTGGCACAACATGCTCTACAAGATCGAAATGGAATTCGCCGGAGCGAATGATACAGAATTCCGCGACGTTTACCTGGGCTGGACCGAGCTGCCCATCCTGCAACGGGTGCAGCTTGGCAACCAGAAGCGGCCCTACGGATTGGATCATTGGAACAGCAGCCGGTACAACGTGTTCGTCGAGCGCCCCTTCATTATCGAGGCGTTTAATCAGGATTCACGCCGCCTGGGCATTCAATCGTGGTCACACTCCGAAGACCTGGCCTGGAACTGGCAATACGGCGTTTTCAATCAGCGGCTCATTCAGGATGAGGGCGTCTACGTGAGCGACCATTGGCAAGCCCAAGTCGCCGGGCGGCTGGCCAACACGATTTGGTACGATGAATGTTCTGAAGGGCGGGGCTATGCGCACTGGGCCGTGTCGGGCACGTGGGCGGATACCGATGAGAACCAATTGACCGAAAACTACGCCGGCAGTGGTTTCAGCGAGGCCCGCTTCCGGACGCGGCCCGAGGCCCGCGCGGACCAGCGATGGCTCGACACGGGCGTGATTGACGGCGCGGAGCACTATTCGCTCGTCGGTCTGGAAAAGGTGATCAACCTCGGCCCGCTGCAATTGGTCGGCGAGTATCAGAATGTGTGGCTGGATCGGGCCGCAGGCTCTGACCTGCATTTCCACGGCGGCTATATTCAAGCGGCTTATTTCCTCACCGGGGAGCACATGCCCTGGGACCGCGAAACGGGCCAGCTCGACCGCCCCGTGCCATTCGAGAATTTTTTTATCGTCGACACCTGCGACGATGGTGTACGCGGCGGCTGCGGCGCTTGGCAAGTTGCCGCGCGATG
>DASXWB010000617.1:0-3821 GCA_036503915.1 Lacipirellulaceae bacterium
GTTGTACCCGATCATCGATAGAATTCCGGTGTTGCTCATGGACGAATCGATTTCGCTCGGTCAACTTCGAGGAGGCTCATCCGGTTTCTAGGCGCGGAACGAGTCGATAGCTTCGATCTCGACATTGCACTTCGGCACGACAGAGGTGAGTTGTGGCTGCCAAAACGATCTTTCAGAAAATCATCGACAAGGAGATCCTGGCTAACATCGTGTACGAAGATGATCGCTGCCTGGCGTTCCACGACGTGGCGCCGCAGGCACCCGTACATGTGCTCGTGATTCCCAAGAAGCCTATTGTGTCGGTCTCGGCGATTGAAGATGCGGATGCGCCGCTTATCGCACATCTTTGGCTGGTGATCCGCAGATTAGCCGACGAACTTGGTCTGGAAGACGGCTACCGGGTCGTGGTGAATTGCGGGCGCGATGGCGGCCAATCCGTCGACCATTTACACTTGCATTTATTAGGTGGTCGCCAAATGAAGTGGCCGCCAGGCTAGTCGGTGTTTCTAGTTCGCAAATTAGTAGCATCGCTCGACAAAGCGCGAACTTAAGTACAAGGCTCCCATCCCATGGGAAAACAGGCAGAAACAGCGACCAGCAAACGCGGCATCTGGATGGCGCTCGTCGCCGCCCTGCTAGGCTGGATGTTCGACGGCTTCGAAATGGGAATGTTCCCACTCGTAGGACCTCATGCGCTGGATGAGCTGCTGCGTTCAGAAATCGCCGTCGATCCGACGATCAAGGACAAATGGTTCGGCGTAATCATGTCGATGTTCCTGGTCGGCGCAGCCACCGGCGGCGTGATCTTCGGTTGGCTAGGCGACCGCATTGGCCGCGTCCGGGCCATGTCGCTGAGCATCTTTACGTACGCGATATTTACGGGGCTGTGCGGTTTCGCCGCCGAGGCGTGGCACATCGCCGTGCTACGGTTCATTGCCTCGTTGGGGATGGGTGGCGAGTGGGCTCTGGGCGTCGCACTGGTCACCGAAATCTGGCCCGACCGCTCGCGCGCTTTTCTGGCCGGTTTAATCGGCGCTGCGGCAAACGTCGGATTCTTGTGCGTCGGCCTGCTCAGCCTCGTGCTCGTTCGCTTTATCGAAGGAGTGGGCGACTTGCTCCGCGGCGCAGGATTGCCGGACGCCACTGTCGACTCGCTTGTCGCCGGCGACGGCTGGCGGCTACTCATGATCGCCGGAGCGCTGCCCGCCCTTCTCGTCTTCTTCATCCGCTTGTTCGTACCCGAATCCCATAAGTGGGAGGCGGAGCGGGCCAAGGGTGCGACGTCGCATTGGGCTACTCGCGATGTGCTGGGCGTCGTCGTCGGCGCCTTGGGCGCCACGGCGCTCGTTTTCCTGTGGTCGCCCTTGTACGACTATGTAACCGGCATGGCAGGGGGCCAAGTCAATCAGGCTCTCCCGACTTGGGCCGCACCGGCCCGCGCCATCGCAACGGTTTTGACTTTCTTCGTTGCCTTGTTGGGATTCATGTTCCCCGTTGTGCGCTATCTGGCCCGCTCGCAGGCGGCCGGAGCGCTGCGACCGGGCGATCGCTCGAAGTACGTGCGCCGATTGTTGCTCGGCGCGTGCCTCTCCGGCGTGGCCTTGATGGGTACCTGGGGATCGCTTCAGTGGACGCCGAAATGGGCCATCGCACTCGCGGCGCAATTACCTGAAGAGGGCGGCCCCTACTACGCCAAAGAATTCACGCAGATCGCTTCCGCGTCAGGAGCGATCGTTGGCACGATCCTGGCCGCGCTGGCAGGCGGCTGGCTTGGCCGCCGCGTGACGTATGTCGGCCTGTGCATTCTGTCGTTCCTTTCACTGGCTTACATGTACAGGGCCAACGACGTGTACGGGGCCAAGCTGTTGGTCAGCGTATTCCTGGCCGGCGGCATCACTGCCGCATTCTACGGCTGGTTCCCCTTGTATTTGCCCGAGCTCTTTCCCACCAGCATCCGCGCGACGAGCCAAGGCTTTGCCTACAACTTCGGCCGCGTGCTTTCGGCCGCCGGCTCGCTGCAAACCGCGACGCTCACCGCCTATTTCGCCCAAGACGTGCCCGCGGAGCGCATCGCCATCGACGCCTTTCCCAAAGCCGGCACGACCCTGGCCTGCATCTATCTTGTCGGCATATTCATTATCTGGCTGGGCCCAGAGACCAAGGGCAGGCCGCTGCCAGAATGAGCCTTCGACAATCGGAAAACCTGTGACGACCGGAATCTTCGGCCCGCTTCTCTGGAACTTTTTGCGCGCGGGCGTCGTCTAGGTTCCAGCGGTCCGGCGAGAGTTTCGCGTGGACTATTTGGCTTCGGCATTCGAGTATCGGAGGACTACCGATGTCCGCGCGATTTCGGCTGGGGATGTTATTGGCGTGCCTTGCGGCGCTCACGGTTTGTTGGCGATTTGGGCTGGCACAAGATGCGACTCAACCGGCTTCCAAAAACCACGCCGCATCAACCGAGCTACTTGGTGGTGCCGATCGCTATCTCACTCACGTCTCGACCGATAAGCCGATTTATCGCCCCGGCGAGCAGATGTTTGTCCGCGGCGTCGTGTTGCACCACCAAACGAACAAGCCACTGTTGGAAAACACTTCCGCCACCGTGGAAATCATCGGCCCGAAGGGCGATGTCGTGGCGTCCGGTCCGGCCAGCGTAGAAGACAGCGTGCTCGCTTTCGCATGGACCATTCCCGCTGAACAAGCAGGCGGCCAGTACACCGTGAAAGTTTCCCATCCCTGGACTGGGGATGCCCCGGTCGAGCGCAAATTTGATATCCGCGCCTATCGCGCGCCGCGGCTGCGCAGCCAGATCAAATTTCTGCGGGATGGCTACGGACCGGGCGATGACGTCGTCGGCACGCTCGAAGTAACGCGAGCCGAGGGCGGCATTCCCGCCAATGCGAAAGTCACGGTGGTCGCGCGCGTCGACGGCGCCGAGGCCTTTCGCAGCGATGCAACCGTCGACGCCGCAGGCCGGTGCGTAGCGCGCTTCAAGCTGCCCGAAAAAATCGACCGCGGCGAAGGCTCGCTGGCCATGGTGATCGAGGACGGCGGCGTTGTGGAAACTGCCAGCAAGACCATCCCGATCCTGCTGCAAACGGTGGACATGAACGTGTATCCCGAAGGCGGCGATTTGGTGGCGGGCCTGCCGAACCGCGTATATTTTGAGGCCTTCACGCCCGCCAAAAAACCGGCCGATCTCGCCGGCGCCGTGCTCGATTCCAAGGACCGCGAAGTCGCCACGTTCCGCAGCGAACATGAGGGCCGTGGACGTTTTACATTCACGCCGAAGTCTGGCGAGCAATACACGCTCAGAATTCGCGAGCCTGCCGGCATTCGCACCGCGGTTGCGCTGCCTGCTGCCAAGTCAAGCGGCGTGCTGCTCACGTCACTGGACGATGTCTCGGCGCAGAAAGCGCGCCTGCAGCTGATTGGCACCGACGAGCGCCGCGTTGTTGTCACGCTCTCGAAGCGCGAGCATGAGCTCGACCGCGCGGAATTGAAGCTGACAACCGGTAAGCCAGTCGAGCTTGAACTCTCCTGCAAGGACGCCAGCGGAGTGCTCGTGGCAACGGTGTGGGACACCAGCGGGAAACCGCTCGCCGAACGCTTGCTGTTCTCCAAACCGCGGCATTCTGTGCACATCGACGTTTCTGCCGACAGGCCGCGCTACGTGCCCGGCGGCAAGGCGACGCTTACCGTTACGACGACCGACGAGGCTGGCAAGCCGACAAGCTCGGTCGTCGGTCTCACGGTGACCGACGACAGTGTGCTGGAGTTGATCGAGCGCCGCGAGCAAGCGCCGCGCCTGCCGGTCATGG
>DASXWB010000618.1:0-1872 GCA_036503915.1 Lacipirellulaceae bacterium
TCAACCGGGCGGTGACGCTGCCGCGCCGCTCAAGTTGATTCAGCGCTTGCACCAGCAGCCGGTCGCCTGAAGAATCGGCCGGCACGCCCGCTGTCCCCGTGCTGGTGTTGGCACCTTGTGCCATTCGCGCCATGGCCAGCAGGCCGCTTAGTGCTATCACCGCGGAGGCGATCAATAGCGCGGCGGCGGCCCAGGACCGAGGCAAAGTATTCTTCATGTGCCGGTTTTGACGGTTTTGCCAAAGAAACCGTAATAGCGGGGCCGACCAATATTCTCCAGAGACCAGTGTTCCCGTCGAAGCTGCGCTGATTCACGCGCTTGCGCTCTCAGTCGTCAGCGGCGGCGGATCCTGGTCTTCGGACGTCTGCGCGCGGGCCGATTGTAGTTCGTGCTTGCGCGGAGCGTCCATCGCAGTTGGAGCCACTGCTAGCGTACGGCGACGTTTCAGGCGATACATAGCCAGCCCATTTTGGGCCGGTTGCTGTCGGATCAGGATGGTCCGGCTATACAAGCGTCGACCGCGCCGGCAGCGCGTAAGTGATATTGTGCTTGCGGCTCACGTGCCGGACCCATTGGCGGCAAATGACGACGCGAGCTGTTGAAGGGGGGATGTCATGCGAGTTGAGCGTGCGCTCGTGGGATTATTGTGCGTAATTGCGGCGGCGCTGGCCGGCTGCGGTGGTGAGTTGGCTTATAACCTTCCGCCCGCGGCACGGCTCATGGAGCCGGGGCCTGGCGTCGGCGGGCCCGGACCAGGCGTTATTCCGCCGGCCGGTTACCCGTACGGCATGTACGGCGGTGCGGTTGGCCGTTACGGCGATGGCATGGGTGGATACATGGGTGGCGGATATGGCGAATGCGCTTCGTCCCCGCCGTACGCGGCCAACCAGCGCTACGCCGCCAACCGGCAAACGATTCGGCAACCCAATGCCAACAAGGATGGTGTGCAGCAGGCAAGTTACGACAGCGCCCAGCAGGCGCAGTACGCCGAGGAATACGGCCCTGATTATGGCTTGGTCGAGCCCTATGGATGCGGCGCCGAGGTCGGCGCGGGCGGGCATTGCGCGGCGGACGGATGCGCCGACTGCGGTTGTGGCGATTGTGGTTGCGCCGGTGGCGGTTGCCTGAATGGCTGCGGCGGTTGCCGCGGCAGCGGATGCGGATGCGCTCACTGTTTGCGCGGCGGGCTGCTGGGCGGTTTGCTGCATGGCCACGGGGGTTACGGCGGCCCCGGTACGACCGAAGCCTACGTCGACGCCAGCGCGATGGCTGCGGTGCCGACGTCGCAAGTCGCGTTCATTGGCGCCGACGGTGTGCAAGTCAATTGGGACGTGAGTGGCTACGGCATGTTCGACTCGGCGGCGCTGGTGATTCCGGGCCGGCAGGATTTTTATCAAGGCGCCATCTATCGCTTGAAGCTGACGAATATTCCGGGCCGACCGGGCGTAGAGCTGTATCCGACGCTCGAAATCGCGCCGGTAACGCCGCGGACGGATGCCTACCTGGCGCACTCGCCGATTCCTGTGCAGTTCACCGAAGAAGATTTCGACCAAGTTCTAAGCGGCAACTTTGTGACGAAAGTGATTTACCTGCCCGATCCGGAGTTCCAGGAACTGGCGCTCGCAGGTGTGGAAACGCTCGTCAGCACGCGGCTTGATCCAGGCGTGGATCCGATTGCCGAGGCGGACCGTCGCGGTTCGATCCTGGCAATCCTGCGTATGGGCAACAAGGACTTGGAACCAGGTTATGGAGTCTCGTACACACCGGCTGAAGCGGTCGTTCCGCTGGGGCACGTGACGCCCGCCTCCGCGACATCGGAACAGTCATCGTTCGCCAATCAGGCGGTTTATGAACAACCGGTCGCAGCGACTG
>DASXWB010000619.1:0-1605 GCA_036503915.1 Lacipirellulaceae bacterium
GGCACGCCGATGCGGGGCATGCGGGGCGACCAAACCTGGACCCACGGCTACTGGTGGCTGGCCTGAGGCCACATTGGTGCTGTCTGAAATAACGCGTCGAATGCAGAATCGCTGTGCTGTAACATCAATCCGCTAGTCCGCGACGACTTCGTCGCCCGATCGGGTCGCAAGGGCACGCCAGGTGGGTAGAGCGATGTCGTTGCTAAATGATTGCACTGAGCCATCCATCATGGCGGCGTTGACAATCGATGGGTGGTAGCTGCGTGCCGTGACGGCGGCGTAGGTCAATCTCGCGGCGTTCTGGCCTTCGCGCGCGCTGGTGAAGTCGACGTCGTAGGTGGCGCCGTCGCGATGGTAATTCACGACCGTGTTGGGAGCGAACACGGCGGTGAAGCCGGTTTGATGCGCACGGGCGTCGGTCCACTCGGTATGGCCGCTGTCGGCCTTGAAGTCGCCGCCGTAGGCGACCGTCGTGGCGGCGTCGGGTGGGATCGGCGTATTCGGTGCGTTGGGGGTTCCGCTTTCGCGCAAGTATGGTTGAAAAGTCTTTACCTCGGCAAAGCACAGCGTGTGGCTTGTTCCATCCGTGATGCCGCCGAAACCGTGGGTGCTGTCGGCCGCAAAAGCGCCGTCGCCGCCTCTTTTGGCTACCGGGTCGTGGATGAACCACGTGCCCAAGTTGGCTCCGTAATTGATCGGAAACCAAAGGATGGATCCGTCGACTCTCAGCGAGGTATTCCGCTCAGATGGGCACCTGTATACGGGCACTTGCATCGACGAGATGTGCACGCCGCCGATAGCCTGACTGGGGTCCTTATAGCTCAAGGCGAAGTCAATCCCCTGATGGATATTTCCCTCTTCGAGGTAGGGAAGCAGCCGCGATTGAATGCTCCAGCAATCGTTCGGGGTCACTGCCCGGCTGATGAAGCTCGCTGGAAGCCGTTTGTGCACGTCGTGGTAGTTTTGGATCGCGATACCGATCTGCCTCAAATGGTTGACGCACTGGCTGCGACGGGCGGCCTCGCGCGCGGCTTGAATCGCCGGAAGCAAGAGCGCAATGAGGATGCCGACAACCGCAATCACAACCAAGAGCTCCACGAGGGTGAAACCGACGAAGGGTAAGGACGAATGACGTCGCCGGGACTTTCGAACCAAGGAATCTGAGGATCGGCACTGCATGGCCAAGCTCCTTTTTTAACGCGAAAAACGGACAATCGACACGAAGTGCTATTGAGACTCAAGATCAACAACGGAAACGATACCGACGGTTCCGATATTTCGCAAGTGGGTGTTTGAAAAAAGTTCGAGATTTTTTCTGAGGGGCTTGGCAGCGAATTTGACGCTATCAACGCTTGGGATCCGGGCCTCAGAGGAGGCATGAGCAACGGGGATTCGCCGAATTTAGCTCTGAGCGGACGCGACCCCGCTGTCTAGTTCGCGCACCTGGATTCTGGAACCCGGCGTGAAATCGGCATCGGAGACGCCGCACAAATGGCATCTTGCGCGGAGCTTGCGGGAAGAGGAACCCGAACCGGGGCGTCTGGCGTGATTAGCGGTCCGGCAGTTTCTCGAATTTGTATTCGTGCCCGCGGTCGCGAACCACTT
>DASXWB010000620.1:0-4760 GCA_036503915.1 Lacipirellulaceae bacterium
AAAGTAATTCATTGCAGATTTCGGACGCAGATACGTTTGGATATCGCCGGAGTATTGCGATTTAGGAATTCACCCTGCGCAAAGCCCACCGTCGAATACTAAATTTGCCGGTTGCGCGGTCGTGTGATACTTTGGATGCGACGCCTGTTAGCCTTTGGACCAACCGCCAATCACCAATTATGCCAGCAGCCGCACAAAAAGATCGAATCAGAGACTCCTGGCAACGCAGCGGCCTGGAAGGAACACAGGCTCGAGTCTGGCTCATTGTGCGGCGGACGGCTGCGACACTGCTTGTCGTCGGTCTGGTGGGTTATTGCGCGTATTTGCTCTGGGTGCTGCTTTGGAATCCAAAAACGTACTTTATTCATCTTACGGCCAGCACCTATCGGCCCTCGGGAGGACAACCTCTGCAATTCGCCTATGGCGATTTCGCGGCCTTCAAACGGCTTGCGCCGGCTTTTACAGGCGAATCCATTCCAGAATCACTGGAACGGCCACTCACATGGTCAAAGTTTCAAGAGAAGCTGCGAGCGCTCGCTAAGGAAAATGTCCGGGGTAAGGACCGATTAGTCGTATACCTCGCCGCGCACGGGATCATCGAAGGCAAGAGGGCGAAGCTTCGGTTCGAACCGGACGTTCGTGTTCCTGTTTCCGATGTATTGGACGAATTGAAAGCATCCGCCGCTGGAACGAAGCTATTGCTCCTCGACGCGGGACAGGATGCGTACAATCCTCGATCTGGGATCTCATTCAGCGCGTTTCCAGCTGCATTGCAACAAGAAATTGTTGCTGCAAATGATCCTGCGCTATGGGTCCTTTGCGCGAATTCGTCGTTCGAGCGGTCGCATGTGTCGCCCAAGGCGGGCGGCAAGTCGGTGTTCGGGCGATTCGTTGCCGAAGGCTTAGCAGGTTACGCGGACGAAAACGAAGACCGAGTGGTAGGGCTCGACGAGCTTTATGCGTACGTGCAGCCAAACGTTACGGAGTGGGTTGGGTCGGCCACCGGGAAGAACGAGTCGCAAACGCCGCTGCTGCTATATTGTCGTGGCAGCGATGAATCCGCGGCAGCAATTGAATTGCTGTCGATAAGCGCATTGCCTTCCGTGGAGGAGTTGCAGGCGAGCGAAGACGCGAGCCTGCCCCAGCTGGACCTGCAATCGGCGGCATTGGAGGCTGTGACCGAGAATGCGCCTCCCGCCGCAAGCGCAGTGCTGGATCAGCGCGGCGGGGACGAACCGACCGGTCCGGCGGCCGGAGACTCTGAGCGGGACAATGCTTCTGGCGGCGAAAAACCCGCCGGCGCAGTCGCGTCCCGAACGAATACGTCAAAAGATGGACTAAGATTCCGCGAGCAAGCGATCGAAGAGCTTTCGAAAGCCTGGACAGCGGCGGCTGAACTTGAGTCAGCAGACAAGATACCGGCGCCAAGCTCCTATGCGCCGTCGGTTTGGCGTGCACTGGTCGATCGATTGCTATGGTACGAGTACTTCTGCGCCGCCGATTTTCCGTCGAATGACGAAGCAATCTGGCGCTCGGCTGTCGCTGAATTGCAAAGCATCAACCGCTCGTTTGCGAATTTCGATACCGACGAGAACATTCCGGCCAGCGGCAAACTAGTCGACCAGCTTCGTCTCGCGCGCTCGCGGCTCCTGCCACCGATGCATCTCGGGCAAACGCCGGGGCAGCACGTGTCACTAGCGCTTGTCGAATCTGCGGCCCAGTATTACGGAAAACGACCGCTTCCGGAGAAGTTCGGCAAGATCATCCAGTTTGGCAGCGAGTACGATGCTGTGGTTCTGACTGGTGACGACCCGACGCCCGCCAAATTGAATGAACTCCTCACTTCCAAGGCAGAAGAACTCAAGGAAATTGCAAACTGCTACGAACTGCAGATTTTAGAACTTCGTGACAGTCCGCACGTTCCCTGGCACCTGGCAAGAATGGCACTGCGTGCCCGGCGAATAGGCGAGAAGGCCGCGGCAAATCTCTTGTGCGGCGAGGGCTGGGCTCGTGCGGCGATTGAAACGGGCGACCGCCTGCGATTGGAGGGCGAGCGCCTCGTTCGCGACCAAACCGATCGGAATTGGGAACAAATCGCACGAGACAGCCTCATTGAGGCGCTAAATCAATATTCGCGCGCGACGGAAGAACTGAGTGCGGTCCGCGACATTAACGATGCGCGCAGCGCGCTCCTCAGTCGGCTGCCCGATTATTTCCGCTGGGCACATTTCGGACGCGCCGATAGGTCGGGAAACTCTCCTAAAGCTAAAGATCTCGACAAAGTAATTACGTTGCTGGCCGAGGCCGACAAAGTGCTCTCGCGGCCCGGCAACGAGCGTGTTGATGAGTTGGCGAATTTAAGCGTACGACTTGGTGAAGCGCGCGAGTCGCTGGAGCTGCGATTGAAAGCCTCTCACGATCCATGGCGGATTGAAACCTTGCTCAGGACTGCGCTTCCCGAATTCCTCAGCCGGCGCCAACTTCGACTTGACTTGTTGCGAGGTGGCAAGGAGGACGCGCCCGCTTTCACGCGGCGGCGTGCAAATTCTGCGGCGTTTCAGACGCTTCCAATTGACGGTCGCCGCTGGTCGGCAGAAAAGGACGAGATTGAGAATGAATTCGAGCTGGCTCGCCGAGCCGGCTTCAACCAGGAGAGCATCGAGCTGCCGCCCAGTCTGGCTGGTACAGAGTCCGCAAATGCCCCCAAGGTGCTGGCAATTGACCAGCACTATAACGAACTCTTTGTCGCAGCCTCCAGCGCATCGTTCAATGCCGAGGGGCTTACTGATTCCAAAACCCGGCCAGATGCGCTAGCGGGTCTGCGCGGCCACATGCGCGATTGGTTGCTGCGCGGCGCGGCGGAAGAGTCCGCTAACAATCCGCAAGCTCGCGATCTATTTTCGCAGCTGAATCGCGCTGCGTGGTACGACCTGTTGGTCTGGCAGAGCGCGCGATCCCAGCGGGCTTTGGATGATGCGTCGCCGGCCGAAGAGCGTAGCTTGCCGCTATTGAGAGATACCTATCGAAAAGCCGCTGGGGCGATTCCAGGTCAACCGAAATTGGATTCGATTGCTGAACCGCAATTGAAGATGGATGCCGCGAACGAGATTTACCTTGTCAGGAAAGACAAAGATGAAGAGAAAATAAAACTGCAGGTGACGTCGCCAAGCGCGACCGACGTTTGGCTAGTTGCCGAATATGATAGCCGCGTTTTGGATGTCGATGGGAAAGGAATCGTCAAGCAAGAGGAATTGCGCCGCGCAGCTCGCAATTCCCGCGCAGCACAATTGGATGGGGCGATTTACCCTTATCGACCCGATATTGTCGGCGCGCCGAGGACGGCGCTATCGGCCAACAAGCCGCACCCAGTCGAACTCACCGTGCGACGGCGCACCGATGAGCATGGGGACACCAAGTTGATACTCAAAGCGATTTCGCGCGATGCTTACCTGCGCCGCGAAGTGGCGGTGGGGATGCCGGGCAAGGAATCGTTTCACCTGGCTGTGGAGGCGCTTCCGGGATTATGGAGCGAAAGGGACGGCGGCGTCGTACTGCACCCATTGCCAAACCGGGATGATCGATTTGTATTTCTGTTATCCAATCGAGCGAATGTGAAAAAAACGGTGAATGTGAGCTTTATTGTGCCTGAACGCATTCCGCCGGGCGATGGTGCTGGCGCCCTGCCGCGCGGCGCGCCGGCCCTGGCCGAGGCTAACGCGATTCTGTCCGAATATGGCGGCAAAACATTGATGCAACCGCTACCAGTCGAGTTACCCGCGTCGGGTGAGGAAGTTCGCGTCAAGTTCACGCCGGCAGCCGACCAGAAGCCACAAGCCAATCTGCTTCCGACCGATCCAGCGGCCCCCGATAAGCCTCCGGCAATTAATCTGCCGTATGGATTCATCGTGGTGATTGAAGATGCGGAGACAAAACGAAAAACTTTGCGGCGCGTCTTAATCGAACCGCAGGCGCCGCGGCTTTATCTCAGCGCGATTGCGGATATCGATGGGGCAGGCAATGTCGTCATTCGAGTGAAGGCTACCAACGAAGCCGTCATTCCCTCCGAAGGAATTAGAATTTTCGCAAAGATCGAGGGCATTTCCGATCAGTTCCAACCTAGGCTGGACGGCGTCATTGCCGCTCCAACGTATTCTGCAGAATTAACTGGGCGCCTTGCTGCTAATGCCCCCAGTGAACTGAAAGCGACAGTCGACGTCGGTGACTATCCACGTGCGTTCATCTTTAACATTCGGCGCGGGGCGGCGCGCAGCTTTCCACCTGAGACAGGCACCACGGAGGTGAACATCGTAAGTCCCGAGCCCAACAAGTCGTTCAAGGCCGCCCCGCAGGCCGTCGTGCCCGTGATACTACAAATCGATGCGCCCCACGGCGCCTTTGCCGTCGGCAGCGAAGTCCTTGTCGGCATCGACAGCGACAGGGACCGCGGGCTGGACGATGAAAATATCCAACCGCAGCGTGTATATGCTGACCGTCAGGTCAGCGTCTCTGCGGAGAGCTTCGCTCCAGACGGGACGCTAACGCTGAATACGCGGATCGGCGATTTTTCACTGAACCTAACCGGCAATGCCAGCGACGCCCCGGTATGGGTCTTAGGTCAACTCCGAGTGCCGGAGCGAACTGTAAGCGACTGGGTAGAAATTAAGCTCGACGGCTCCCCTCCCGTTGTGGAGCGCATCCAGCTGCGGCCCGGCCGCGAGATCGAAGCTGGAAAGGACTTGGACGTGACAGTTTTCCTGCGC
>DASXWB010000621.1:0-1864 GCA_036503915.1 Lacipirellulaceae bacterium
ATCACCGACTCGATGGCAAATTCTCCCGAGATAACTTTCCCCGCGTCGGCGTCCACATACAGCCGATCGACGGTGAGATCGAAGTCGGAAATTGCATGACCGCGCCGCTCGAGTCGTGCTTCGCGGAGCTCGGCGCGGCCTTTCAGCCAGTTTCCCTCCGCGGACTGATAGGTGACAACGATTCCATGGGATTGTTCAACGCCCCGCAGCGCGAGCCGCAAACAATGCTCGAATAACAGAACGTTCAACGCTGGGATGGCGATGACCGTGACGATGAGCCCGCCCGCCGCGAGCGCCAACCACCGCGACCAATAGGCAATGGTCGGAGCCGTCAAAAATCGCAGCCATAATCGCAAACGCGACGAACCGCTCGCGCGGTCGGCCGACGCCACGCCAACGGCATGTCGCTTGTGCCGCCGAGAATCCCAGGCCGCTGGGAATGAGCGCAGTGTGACGGTCTCGGTCGCCAGGGCGCCGACCTCGATCGCAACGCTCGCGCCCAGCAGCCCAATCGCGAAAATCGCGATAGATAGGGGCACGAGCAGCCCTCCGCCAGCGATATAGAGAACTTCCATCAGGTTGGGCCCATGTTCGGCCGTGGAGATGAGATTTACCGGCGTCCGGCGGGGGCCCTGCAGCGTGCAAGCGCCGTGGCGACGGCTCGCATCGGCCGCCGGCAGCCATGATTTGCGTTATCAACTGGCTAGCCAGGCGATTCCTCGCGGCAATCAGGGTCCCGATAGAACAATACGTTACAATCCATTATGGTAATGACGAATTTGCCGGTTAAACGCCCTCGACCGTCGATATGAAGCTCTTTCGGGTCCGCCAAAAACTGGTTTCGCACGCAATAGCGGATATTCGGGCTGCGGTGCGCGAGCAGCTTGACCGGCTCGAAATCGATGTGCCGCAAGGCGAAGTGGCGATTACGGCCGGCAGCCGCGGCATCAGCAAAATCGCCACGATCCTCCGCGCCGCCGGGGAGTGGCTTCGCGACCGCGGCGCCCGCCCATTGGTCATCCCCGCGATGGGCTCGCACAACGGCGCAACGGCTGAGGGCCAGGCCGCAATGCTCGAGGCACTTGGCATTACCGAGCGGAGCGTCGGGATGCCGATCCGCGCCAGCATGGAATGTGTGAAGATCGGAGAAGTGGACGATTGCGGATTTCGGGTTTCGGATTGCGGATTGAATGCATCCCAGAATCCAAAGTCCGAAATCCGAAATCCGCGATCGAACAGCGCGTGGATGGACCGCTTTGCTTACGAATCGGCCGGCGTGCTGGTTGTGAACCGCATCAAGTTGCACACCTCCTTTTCCGCGCCGGTTCAAAGCGGCCTGGCGAAAATGATGGCCGTCGGCCTTGGCAAGATCGGGGGTGCGCGCACTTTTCACGACGTGCCCACATTGCAGCTCGCCGAGCGCCTGCTGGCGATGCGCGATATCGTGCTGGCCAGCGGCAAGATTTGGGCCGGCCTGGCGATTCTTGAAGACGGTTTCGACCAGACGGCCGAGCTGCACGCCGTGCGGCCTGACGCGATTGCCGACGTGGAGCCGCGGCTCTTGGAGCGCCATCAGCGTTATTTTCCTCGCCTGCCGCTGGATGATATTAACGTGCTGGTGGTCGATGAGATCGGCAAGATCTACAGCGGCACGGGCATGGACACGAACGTCATCGGCTTCCGAGGCGATCGCTATGCCGAGGACCTCGACCGGCCGCGCATCAAAGCGATCGCCGCCCTGAACCTGGCGGAAGCATCGCACGGCAACGCGCTTGGTCTGGGGCTGGCCGATTTCATCACGCGCCGGCTCCGTGAGGCCATGGACGAAGAAAAAACGTATCTCAACGCATTCACCACGGGCTCC
>DASXWB010000622.1:0-7683 GCA_036503915.1 Lacipirellulaceae bacterium
GCGGCACTCGATGTGAAACCGGGCGATACCGTCTGCGATATGGGCTGTGGCAACGGCTTTTACTCGCTGGAGCTCGCCAAATTGGTCGGCGAAAAAGGCAAGGTGCTGGCCGTCGACATCCAGCGCGAAATGCTTCAGATGCTCAAGGAGCGGGCCGCCAATGAGAAAATCGCCAATATTGAACTTATACATGGGACGATCGTCGATCCGAAGCTGCCAGAAAACTCCGTTGATCTCATGCTGATGGTCGACGTGTATCACGAGTTTTCGCACCCCGAGGAGATGTTAGTGGCGATCCGCAAAAGCTTGAAACCTACCGGCCGGGTGGCGCTGGTTGAGTTTCGGGCCGAGGACCCCAAGGTTCCGATCAAGCCGCTGCACAAGATGAGCAAAGAGCAGATCCTGAAGGAGCTCCCGCCGAACGGCTTCGAGCTCGTGGAGGAGTTCGACGAGCTGCCGTGGCAACACCTCATGTTTTTTATGCGGGATGATGCCGTGGAAAGGAAAAGATTGGGAGAGGGGGAGACGGGGAGAGGGGGAGAAGTTCAATCGCGCTGACACTTCGTTCTCCCCGTCTCCCTATCTCCCACTCTCCCCCTCTAAAGCTCGGCGCGGGTTGTCGATCATTAGTTGCTTGATGTCCTGATCGTCCAGGTCCAGAATCGCGCGCAAGTTTTCGGCGGCGCGCTGCATCGTGCCGGCGGATCCGACCAGGTGGCTGCGGTCGGCAGCCCAGGTGGCCAGGTTTTCATCGACCACGACCCGCCGATCGCCGAGCGAATACTCGCCCGGACCCAAACCGGCGCCGCAAATTGCGTCCGTCACGACCAGCGCGCGTTCGATGCCGCAGCATTTGAGGTAATTCCTCAGTGCGACGAACGGAACGTGGACGCCGTCGGCGATAAACGAAATAAAAAGACGGTCTGAAAGGCTAAGGACTCGCTGGATGATGTTATCGTGCCTGGGCAAGAGCGCTGGGCAGCCGTTGCCTAGATGAGTGAACATCGTGAGGCCGGCGTCGATGCCCGCACGCAGCTCGTCGACGGTCGGATTACAATGGCCGGCCGCCACACGCACGCCCCTGTCGGCCAGCATCCTCGTTACTTCACTGCCGGCGTCCCGTTCCGGCGCCAATGTGACGACTCGCAGGAGGCCGCCGGCGGCGTCCAATAGCCGCTTCGCGATATCGTGCTCAGCGGGCCGCGCGAATTCAGCCGGGTGGGCGCCGATGTAGCCCGGCTGCTCATTGAGGAACGGACCTTCCATGTGGATGCCCCAAATCACATCCGCAATCACGCGATCTTCGCCGCAAAGGCGAACAATGTTCGCCATCCGGCGGCACATGGCTTCGAAATCCGCCGTAATGATCGTGGCCAGAATACCGGCGACGCCATCCTGCCGCAGTCGCCGGCAGACGGCCGCGACTTGCTCTGCCTCCAACCGGTCGGCGTTAAAATCGACTTCTGCGTATCCGTTCACTTGAAGGTCGACGTAGCCGTTGGGAGCATGCATGGCAGTTGCGCTGGATACATAGCCGGACCATCCTGGTCCGGCTGTGGATGAGTTAAGTGAGTTCGTGAGCAGGTGAGTCGATGGATATCCAAATTATGCCGGACAAACGTCAGATGGGAAAGTCAGCGGCCGCGGCCGGCGCCGCGCTCGTGCGGGAAGCAATCGCGCAGCGAGGCGGCGCGAATATCATTGTCGCCACCGGCGCGTCGCAGTTCGAAATGTTTGAGAATCTTGTGCGCGAGCCGGACGTCGATTGGTCCAAGGTATCCGGGTTTCATCTCGATGAATATGTCGGCCTTCCAATCACGCACCCAGCGTCGTTTCGGCGCTATTTATGGGAGCGCTTTGTAAGCCGTTTGCCGCTGCCACTGCGAGCGTTTCACTATTTGGATGCCGAGGGCGACCCGCAGGCTGAGTGCCGCCGCGTGAGCGAGATCATCCGGCGACACCCGATCGACGTGGCGTTCGTCGGCATCGGCGAGAACGGGCACCTGGCGTTTAATGACCCGCCCGCGGACTTCGAAACAGAAGAACCGTATATCGTCGTCGAGCTTGATGAAGCTTGCCGGCGGCAGCAGCTGGGCGAAGGCTGGTTTCCGACGTTCGAGGATGTGCCCCAGCAGGCGATTTCGATGAGCGTGCGGCAGATCATGAAGAGCCGGGCAATTATTTGCACCGTGCCCGATGAGCGCAAAGCGCAGGCCGTGCGCAACACGGTGGAAGGCGATGTTACGCCGCGCGTGCCGGCGTCGATCCTGCAACGGCACAATCGCTGCACGCTGTTCCTCGACAAGCCGGCCGCATCGCTGCTCGCCCGCACATAGTGCAAACTTCATGCGGCGCTCGATGGCATTGGGGCGAGCGACTATTTCACTTCCAGCTTAAGGTTACGGAAGCGCACCTCCATTGCGTCCCCCGAGTGAATCTGCAGCGCGATTACGCCTCGGGAGCGACCGTCCGGATCGTCGAGATCGACGCATAGGTTGCCATTGATCCAGGTGCGTACGCGGCTTCCGACGGCTTCGATCTCGTAGCGATTCCACTCGCCTTTTTTCACATGCGCTTCGCCCGATCGGTCCCACAAGAGGGCCCGGCCGTTCTCCTCGTACAGCTTGCCCCACCAGCCGGGGCCGATATCGGCTTGGTAGCCACGCAATTCGTCAAAGCCCCTGATCGGGGTGGAGCGGAATTGCACACCGCTGTTGCCGGCGTCGTTCGCCAGCTTTGCCTCAAGTGACAAGCGGAAGTTCGCCACCGACAGGTCGCTCACGAGGAACGTATTGTGCTTCAGTCCCGGGCTGCGGCCGACGATTTCGTCGTCTTCAACCGACCACAGCTGCGAGTCGCCGGTCCAACCGGTGAGGTCGCGGCCGTTAAACAGCAAGCTCGCATTTTCGGCCGTCGCCAGCATCGGCACCTGCCTTTTGCCGCGCAAGTAGGCGAACAGCGACAGAATCTCGTGCGGCTTGAATTGCTTGAGCTGATCGTCCGGCATCATCGACACGTCGCCAAGCGAGCGCTCTTCGATTTCGTCTTTTGGCAAAACAAGCGTTTCGGTGGCCGTGCGGATGGTGAGTGTCTTATCGTCCTCGGCGGTAACGAGGCCGGTGACGACGCGGCCATCGACGGTAACTACAACCGTCGACTGATACTCTTTGGCGATCAAAGCGCCGGGGTCGAGCACGTTGGACAATAAATACTCGAGGTCAGCTCGGTTCGAGCCGGTGAGATCAGGCGCAATCGTGTCGCCGGCGCCGTAGAGCTTGTGACACTGGCCGCACGTCTTTGTGAAGACGGCGCGGCCGAGCTGTAAATCGGGCTTTTTGGCTGGCGTTTTGGCCAGCAATTCGCGGTACTCGGCGATGAGCTTCGCCTTGTCTTCGGCCGTTGGACGAACTTGACCCCAGATTTCTGCTACTAACTTATCGACCTCCTCATTCTTGAGATTGTGAAGTTGTCGCACGAGATCGGCCGACAAGTCAGTCGCTGGGATCTTTTTATCGGCGACGGCTTTCAAAAGCGCAGTGCCAAAAGCCGGACGGGCGGCGAGCGTGGCGAGCGCCGATCGCTTTTCCTCGAGCGACAACCCGGCATAGACCGCCAGAACTTTGTTTGGAGTTGACGCGTCGTCGTAAGCTGCCAATCCCGAAAGAGCAAGGTCGCGCATCGACGGCTCGGCCAAAAGTGCGTGCAATGTGGAGACGAGTCCCTTGTCTCTCGCCGCGAGCAGTGAATTGAGCGCGTCCCGTCGTGATTCTGCCCCCGCTGTTTTGGATGACACGACGTCACGCAAGGATTTGAACGCGGCCTCGTCACCAAACGTCACGCCGAGCGCCGTTGCCTCGGCGCGGACCTCGGCATTATTGCTGCCGGCCAGCATGCGATACGTTTTGGGCCACTCGTTGGGCGGCTCGATACGGCGCCGTCCTTTAAACGCTTCTCGGGTCGCCCGCAGGATGGCGAGCTGTTCATCGGGGCTCGCCGACGCCTGCAGCACGCGAACCAAAGCCGCGCGCGCCGACGGCGAATCGCTACTGCCGACGCGTCGCAACATGAAGTCCCGCAGCATGGGAATTGTCTTGCCGCACGACAGACCAAAGGCAATCGCTCGGTCCGGATCCGCCTCGCCTAACGGCTCGGCCGCATACCAGTACATCAGCGGCAGATTATGGTCCTGGGCGTCCTCGGCGTGCCGCGTGAGCGACTGCAGGACGTCCCAGCGCTGATCCAGCGGCATCCGCTGCAGCGCCGCGGCAAGATACAGTCGCACAACGGGCGAACTGTCGGCCTCGGCAAGTTTCGCGAATCGCTGCGTTAATTCTGCAAGATTTGCATTCTCGCGATCGAGCGCGAGCTGAATGGCCCAAGCGCGGACATGCTCATCCTTGTCGTCAAGCAAAGCGGAAACTACGTCGTCAGGTAGCCCGCCGGTGACGTGCAGCGTCCAAATTGCACGCAATTGGCGGCGCGGCTCGAAATGTCGGACGGCCAGGCCGCTCAATAACTCGCGCACCGATTCGTCCAACTTTCCGTTCGCCGCGCGTTCCTGCAAAATCCGTCGCGCGTGGCGGACATACCAATCGTTTTCGTGTGCGAACATCATGACAAGCTCCTCGTCGCCGAGCTTCTTGAGATCGACCGGCGTGGCTTTCTTATCGCCGTACACCACCTTGTAAACCCGGCCGTTGCTACGGTCGTGGCCTTCGACGTTGTTGTGATGGCAGGCGTTCGTGTCGTACCAGTCGATGAAGTATGCGTTGCCGTCCGGCCCGTAGCGGATGTTGAGGATTTGCGACGCCAGGTCGCCGGAGAGCAGGAAGTCCGGACCGTGGCTGCCGACAAAGCCCGAACCTTTCGGCTTCAAAATATCGGTGTTGAGCCGCTGGCCGTGGATGTTGTTCATGAAGATGCGGCCGCGAAATTCATCGGGCCAGGAGCCGCCCAAATAGATCATTGCGCCGGAGTGCGCATGTCCGCCGCCGGCCGCGCCTGAGCTGTCGTTGCGGGCGTGCGAATGTTCGCCCAGGTAATGCAGATGGTCGGCAATTGTTTGAATGTCGGCGTAAGTGTATGGATTAAAATGGCTGCCGGCTTGCCGTTGGTAACGGGCGCCTTGAATGACGTGATATAAGTGCGGAATCACGCAGGCAGTGCAAAATGCCTGGCCGCGATCGTCAAAATCGACGCCCCAGGGGTTGCTCGTGCCTTCGGAGAAAATCTCGAACACGTGCCGCGTCGGATGGTATCGCCAAATCGCCGCATTGAGCGGGATGCGTTTGGCGTCTGGCGTGCCGGGCTTGCCGACGCGCGAGTGCGTGAACACGCCGTGGCAGCCGTAGAGCCAGCCGTCCGGCCCCCAAATGAACGCGTTGAGTGTTTCGTGCGTGTCCTGCCAGGCCCAGCCATCGAGCAGGATCTCCGGCTTGCCATCCGGCTTGTCGTCGCCGTCGCGATCGGGAATGAACATCAAGTACGGTGCCGCGCCGACCCACACGCCGCCGAAGCCGACTTCCAGCCCGCTCACCAGGTTCAGCCCTTCGGTGAAAACCTTGCGATTGTCGAAGCGGCCGTCGCCGTCGGTGTCTTCGAAGATGAGAATGCGGTCGCGCCCCTGCCCTTCCGGCGCGCGCACGGGATATTCGTACGCCTCGGCGATCCACACGCGGCCACGGTCGTCGATCGCCATCGCGATCGGCTGCTTCACATCCGGCTCGGCCGCCGAGACGACCACTTTGAAGTCGTCGGGCAGCTTCATCACGCGGGCCGCCTGCTCGGCCGGCAAACCGGCATACGGATAATTGTCGGCGTCACTCACGCGTGAACGGACGGTTTCATCGGTTTCAGGCAGTTCGTCATGCAACCGAAAGGCGTCGAAGTTCACATGCCCCCAGCCGGCGCTTCCATGATCGACAATGCGAACGAAGATTTCTTTTCCCTGCACCTCCTTTAGGTCGGCAACGACCGGCCGCATTTCTTCGCGATTGAGTCCGCTGGCTTTGAACACGACTTCGCCCGTATCTCCGCGAACGATCTCTGCACGCAACGCGCCGCCGGAGCCGCCGCCGATGAGAAAACTGGCGTAGCGATGCTTCAACGGAAAACTAACGGAAGTGAGAATTCCTTGCGGGCCGTCGCCGGAACCTTCGTACGTGCCGAGCCAGTATTTACCTTCGTGGCCGCTGTAACTGTCGGTGCGGCGAGCGTGAACCGTGTCGCCTTCGATCGGCTGGCGCTGGAAGGCGTTGCCTTCGGCGGTCCAATCGGTGAGGTCGCCGGTTTCGAAATCGAGATTGAGCGTGCGGCCGTCGGCGGTCGTGGCTGGAAAACCGCCGTCTTCCGCCGGCGGCTTGGATGATGCTTGCGTGTCGTCGGCTCTTGGAATTGGTTGGGCTGCTTTCCAAGTCGCCTCGTCGACGTTTTTAACCTGATGGGTGAGAACGAACGTGCCTTTTTTGCTGCCGACGACAACATCGGGCCACTCGTCTGCGTTGATGTCGCCGGCAACGACCTGCGTGCCAACGCCGGAATTGTTGTCGATGCGATACGGGACAAAGCGCGCCTTGCCCCCGTCGCGCACGGTGCGGAACCAATACGACACGGCCGGATCGAGCGAACCGGGATCCAACTCACGATGCGCCCACCATCGTTTCCCTGTGACAACGTCCTCTATGCCATCGCGGTCCATATCCGCGAGGGCAAGTGCGTGCAGCTGCGAAAACACGACGCCGTAGTCGTTCTGCTCGGGCCGCTCGCCCATGATGACGTGTTCGCGGAACTTGATCGCGCCGTCAGCACCTTTTTCATGCTCGAACCAGGACAGGCCGTAGGCATGAGCCGCTTTGCTGGTGACGACGTCGTTGTCGCCGTCACCGTCGACATCGTACACGAGCATCTGGGCGCCGCCGGCTTCCGCGAACGGCACCTCGTGGAAGGACCAGAATTCGGCGTCCGCGTCGGCGGCCGGCTGCTCGTACCAACCGTTTTTTTCCAAGATGTCCTGGCGGCCGTCGCCATTGACATCGCCCACGCCTAAGCCGTGAGTGTAGCGCTGATAACCGCGATCCGGCGAAATGGGGCGAAACTTCCAGAGCCGCTTGGGATCGTCCGCTGGGATCTCGGCATAGCCCATCTGGCCGCCGGTGGAGCAAACCAGGTCGGGCCGCCCATCGCCCGTGATGTCCGTAAAGGTGGGTGATTCATTGTCAGTCACGGGCAGAGCGACGTGGCGCGGCCAGTGCCCCGGTTTGTCCTGTGGATTTTGGAACCACCATGTGTGCTCGCCCGGGAAGCCGATGATGACGATGTCCTGCCAGCCGTCTTCGTCGACATCATGCGCGAACGCGAAGAAATTGTCAGAATAGTTGGCGATGTCGAACGGTTTAGGAGGATAGAATTCGAACCGTTCGGTGAACTTCGGCCCGGCGTACCAAAAGGGACCGGAGACGATGTCCATCGCACCGTCGCGATTGAAGTCGCCAAAGCTCGCACCTTCACAGAAGAACTGATCCGACAGCTGCGTCTTCCGGAACGAATGCAGCCGGTATTCCTCAGCTGCGACGACATCGACCAGCAGAAACAGCACCCAAGCGATGCAAACTTGCCTCATGACTTCACCATGAAAGGAAAGAGGATATTACGCAGTGGCACAGAGAACTCGGAGAAATCGATATG
>DASXWB010000623.1:0-4379 GCA_036503915.1 Lacipirellulaceae bacterium
CTTGAGCTGTTCCTCCAACGTGTCGTAGCGAACATACTTCACTTCTCGGCCGGTCTTTTCGGCTAAATGCGCAAGCAGCGGTTGCCAGGCATCCTGCTTGATGCGTTCGGTCTCGCCCGCCACATAGGAAAACACCAGCACATCAGGCGAGATGAGTTTGGCTGGATCCTCCGGCGGATCGGCCACGAGATCGCCGTCCTTGTCCGCATAGGTCATCGCGCCGTCGGCCACGGCCGCGTTCGTGCTCAAAATTCGCGAGAAAACGCTCGACGCCAATTCCTCGCGCGCTTGCGACTCCAGCCTGGTCGACCACCAATACGCGCCAAGGCCGACGATCGCCGCCGGCAGCACGATCACGAGCACGTTGGCCAGGGACAGCGAGGGCCGAGCCCGATTCATAGCTTCGCCGCGAGGTGCTCGTCGCGAACGAGCGGCGCTCAAAATTGCTTTAAGCATGTAAGTAGCTGCAGGATACCATTGCCGGCAGGGAAAGCCAACGACGACTCGCGCCAATTCGACACTACGTTTCAAGCACTCGCGCCGCTGCCAACGTGTTCCGCAACAACATCGCGACTGTCAGCGGGCCGACGCCGCCTGGCACCGGCGTGATCGCGGCCGCAACCTCGCGCACGGCCGCGAAATCGACATCGCCCACCACGCCCTCATCGGTCCGGTTGATGCCAACGTCGACCACGACCGCGCCCGGCCTCACCATGTCAGCCGTGACAAACTTCGGATGTCCGATCGCCACAATGAGGATATCGGCGAGGCGGGTCATCGAAGCCAGGTCGCGCGTGCGGCTATGACAAAGTGTGACGGTGGCGTCACCGCCGGGGCCGCGCTGAGAAAGCATGATGGAAAGTGGCCGGCCCACGATATCGCTGCGCCCCAAAACAACTACGTGCTGCCCGGCAATCTCAATCCCGCTGCGCACGAGCAGCTCTTGAACGCCTTGCGGCGTGCAGGGCAAAAACCGCGGCCTTCCCTGCACCAACCGCCCCACGTTTTCGGGATGAAACGCGTCGACGTCCTTAGCCGGGCTGACAGCCAGAAGAACGCGGCTGGCGTCGATTTGTGGCGGCAGCGGCAGCTGAACGAGAATGCCGTGAACGGCCTGGTCCTTATTAAGCTTCGCGACGAGCTTCAGCAACTCCTCCGTCGTGGCGTTCGACTCAAGTCGATGGAGCTGACTTTCGATGCCCACCACTTCGCATGTTTGCCGCTTGTTCCGCACATAGACTTCGCTGGCCGGGTCATTGCCAACGAGTACGGCCGCCAGGCACGGCACAGCCCCGTTATTCTGGATGACCTCGACGATCTCCTCGGTCAGCTCCGAGCGAATCTGCTGGGCCAATTGCTTGCCGTCGAGAAGTCGAGCAGTCATGCGTTGTCGAGAGTCAAGTGTCGAGAGCGGAATAGCGCGGCGGGTTCGCGTCCAAAGGCGCTCAAACCGCTGGCCGTTCGGCCCTGAGCTCACGGCCGAAGGGCGGCTTAGCCGGATTCTATCGCCAACGTCTGATAGTGTCAGCCGCTAGTGGAAAGAACGCCCCATCCGACCGCATGATCGGCCCAGGCTAGTGCGGCCAAGGCCGCACATGCATAGGCCCCGGCGATCCAATCATCCGCCATAACGCCCAGTCCGTCAGGCAATCGTTCGAGTTGAGTCGCGGGCGGCGGTTTAGCGATATCAAGTGCCCGATGCAGCACCAGGCCAAGAAGCGCAACTCGCCAGTTCGAAAGTGGAATGAGCAAGAACACGATTGGCACAGTCGCGATCTCATCCCAAACGATCGCCTGGTTATCTTTCTTGCCGCCCAGCGCGCGTCCGGCCGCCGTCGCCGCCGGGATTCCAATGAGATTCAGCGCGATGATCGCCACGAGCTGCCAGCCGATGCCGGGCAGCCGGCCAATCGCCCATGCAAGCGGCAAACCCCAGATCGCAGCGCCAAAAGACCCCGGCATCGCCGGAACGATTAAGCCGATTCCCAGCCCCGTGGCAAGCCAGACGGACGGTGACTGGGGACTTGGGGCTGGGGGCTGCGGGATTTCGGTCATTGAATCCTACGAATTACGAGGCGATACAACGGCCGGTTCATTCACGAACCACATCCATTTCTTTCCTCTCTCTGATCTAAGACGCTCGGTTACCGCTTGCGCTCCCCGAGTCCTCCGTTCCAAGCCCCAAGCCCCCCCTTCATCAATCTTGGCCCCACGCCCGGTTCCAAGGTATCATTCGAGTAGCAGCCGCATAAGCTGGGTAATGTTTAGCGATTTGGTAAGGATAAATGACCGACACGCTCGAACCTACTACTACTGAGAAGCTCAGCCCCGTGGAGATCGCCAAGGAGGGCAGCAATTATCTTCGCGGTACTATCGCCGAAGAGCTGCGCGATAGCAACGACTTCGTAAGCAAAACGAGCACGCAGCTACTAAAGCATCACGGCACGTACCAGCAGGACGATCGCGAGCGTCGCGCCGAAGCGCGCGTTGACGGGCCGCCCAAGGCCAAGTTCTTCAGCTTCATGGTCCGCACCGCCGTGCCCGGCGGCCGGCTTACCAGCGATCAAATGCTGGCCGAGCTGGACCTGTGCGATGAGGTCGGCAACACGACGCTGCGAATCACAACTCGCCAGGGGCTACAGCTGCACGGCGTGTTGAAGAAGGACCTCAAACGAACCATCCAGCGCATTAATGAAGTCCAGCTCTCGACGCTGGCCGCGTGCGGCGACGTGAAGCGCAACGTCATGTGCACACCGTGCCCATATAACGGCGACCCGGTGCACGAGCAGATGTACGCGCTGGCCGGCGAGCTGGTGAAGCAGCTCAATCCGCGCACTCGGGCCTATCATCAAATCTGGCTCACGAACGGCGAGACCGGCGAGAGCATCGACGTCGGCGAAGTCGGTATTCCGCCTGCCGAACCGGCCGGCCCAGCCGTTCCCGGCGACGACCCGGTTGAGCCGATCTATGGCAAGACGTATTTGCCGCGAAAGTTCAAGTTGGCCATCGGGCTACCGGGCGACAACAGCGTCGACGTGTACGCCAACGACATCGGCCTCTTGGCGATTTGCGAGAACTGGAACGTCGTGGGCTACAACATGCTCGTGGGCGGCAGTTTCGGCGTCACGCCGAGCGCGAAGAAAACCTTTCCCGCCGTAGCACTGCCAATGTGCTACATCGAAGCCGATCGCGTGGTCGATTTGTGTATCGCCATCGTGAAAGTGCAGCGCGATTTCGGCAACCGCTCGGATCGCAAAGTGGCCCGCATGAAGTATCTCATCCACAACTGGGGCCTCGCCCGGTTTAAGGCCAAAGTCGAAGAATATTTCGGCGACACGCTCGCCCCGCTGCGGCCGGTCGGCGTTCATGGCTTCAACGACGGCATGGGCTGGCATGAGCAAGGCGACGGCCGCTGGTTCTACGGCCTCAACATCGAAAACGGCCGTATCAAAGACACGGAGACGATGAAGCTCAAGACGGCGCTGCGCGAGATCTGCACAACTTTCCGTCCGCCGCTGCGGCTCACGCCGCACCAAAGCATCATCTTTTGCGATATCGCGCCCGACGACCGCGGCCGGCTGGAGGAAATTCTGCGCCGCCACAACGTGCCCCTCACCGAGGACTACACGGCCATGCGCAGATGGTCGATGGCCTGCCCCGCCTTGCCCACGTGCGGGCTGGCGGTTGCTGAAAGCGAGCGCGTGATGCCATCGATCATTGATCAGCTTGAAGTCGAGCTGGAAAAACTCGGCCTAAAGGACGAGGTCTTTACGACGCGCATGACCGGCTGCCCCAACGGCTGCGCGCGGCCGTACAACTGCGACATCGGCCTGGTGGGCAAGACGAAGGATAAGTACACGGTCTTTCTCGGCGGCCGGCTGCTGGGCGACCGGCTCAACTTCATCTACAAGGATCTGGTGCCGACCGACGATGTCGTGCCCACGCTTGTCCAAGTGCTCCGCTACTTCAAAGAATCCCGCCAGAACGGCGAATCGCTCGGCGACTTCTGCCACCGCGTCGGCAAGGACGCTCTCGTGGCGCATTGCGGCGGCCAATTGCTGACCAATGGCGAAGTCGTATGAATTCGCGTTCACATTGCGTGGAATTACGCCGATTCGTGTCCTTCTGCCAACAGCAAGTCGCGACCGCCTGCTGACGGGCGTGAGCCAATTTACCAGAGAGATCAATTGCAATGGGTGCATGGGGAGTCTTGCATTTGATAACGACGAAGCGAACGACTGAGATAACGGACATACGCGAAGGCCGAGTCGTTGATCGAGTGCAACATGAATTTAAGTAGCAACTACGACGTTGCGTGGCTAAAGCCGTGTGTTCTTTGCGCTGCAATTCTTGGCTGCCTTGCAGCTCGCGCCTCGGGA
>DASXWB010000624.1:0-3645 GCA_036503915.1 Lacipirellulaceae bacterium
GGTCGTGATCACGATCATCGGCATTCTCGTGGCCCTCTTGACCGTGGCCGCGGTCGCCGCTTTGCGCACGGCCCGGCAAACCGAGATCAAGGCCGAGATCAACCAGATGGACGAAGCGCTCGTGGAATACAAGAACAAAACCACGGCCTTTCCGCCGAATGCCCAGACAGATGGTACAGGCACGGACGCGCCGCTAAATGACGCACAAATCCTCGCCGACGTGAAGCGCCACTTGAAGCAAGCCTTCCCGCGCCACCAGGAGCCGGACAATTTGATCCGCGTACTGTGCGGAATTCAGGCTCAAAATCCCAATGCGAGCGACTTCCCGAAAACTCTCGAAGGCGGCATGTCGGCCGGCGAAGCGCTGGTTTTCTGGCTAGGCGGCTTCAGCGCCGATCCGCGCTATCCAATCTCCGGCGAAGGCGGCCCTTCTTATCGCATTGATAACCTCACCTCGGGAATCGATCCATTTGAGGCCGACCCCATCGAGACTCGTCCGTGGGTTTTCCCATTCGACGTTGCCCGCCTCGCGCCGCGCACTGGCGAAGGTTACTTCGATGATTCGCAGGCTGCCGGCGAGCGCTTCATTGAGTACACAGTACGCATCAAAGGCCAAGCCCAGCGGCGGCGGATCAATTTCTGGCAGTACGTGCCGCGGAATTCCACACAGCCGTATTTGTATTTCGATACCTCGCGGCACGAGCCGACGGAGGAGTTCGATCCTCCGGCCGCAACTGCTCCGGCCATCGCACTGCACGTGCATGCCATCAAGAAAGCCAACTCATCGGCCAACGCGGCCGTTCCGATTCAGTTCGTCGAGCCAGAGAAGTTTCAAATCTTGCACTGCGGCTTGGATGATGCCTGGGACGTGGACGCGTTCGAGCGCATGTCGGCCCATGAGATTGCTAACGGAGCGGACCCTTTGCTGTTCCCCGAGGGCCCGTTCATCGGCGAGGTGGCCGATACAATTGCTAACTTCACGACCGAAACCAAACTCGAGGATGCGGCGCCGTGACAAAGCAGGTGTCAGGTATCAGGTGTCAGGTGTCAGGGATTGGTTTAGTTGCCAATACCGGACATCGCGATGCGCGCGTGACCCGACACCCGACACCCGACACCCGACACCTAAGAGGTCGCATCGGCTTCACTTTGATTGAGCTCCTCGTCGCCATCACGATCATCGGCATCCTGGCCGGCTTGATCCTCGGCGTGGCCAGCGTGGCCGGCGAGACGGCCCGCCATCGCAAGACCGAGCAGATGATCGCCCGTCTGCACACGCTCCTCATGGAGCATTACGACACGTACAAAACGCGCCGCGTGTCCGTGCGGCCGGAGATCATCAATGGCATCAACAACCTGAACACCAGGGCGGCCGAAAAAGGCCAGATGATGGCCCGCGCACGCCTTTACGCGCTGCGCGAGTTGATTCTCATGGAGGTGCCCGACCGCTGGAGCGACATCCTGCTTAACGGCGTGCCGGATGACCCCGCTGATGGCGTCCAGGCCGGGCGCGTGCTTTATGCGATGCGTCCCTTTTTTCAGGACTCTTCGCAGGCGTCGCCCATCAGCGGACGCACGGGGTTGGCCGATGTTTATCTGCGCCGCTATGCGGCCATCGCCACTCGTACCAATTCGGTGACCGGCCAGCCCAACACCGCCGAGGAGATCACCGACAATCAAGGCGCTGAATGCCTGTACCTTGTCATCACGCTGGCCACGGGCGAAGGCGAAGCCCGCAGCCTCTTCGGCGAGAGCACGATCGGCGACACCGACGGCGACGGCGCCTATGAGTTCCTTGACGGTTGGGACCGGCCAATCAATTTCCTCCGCTGGGCGCCCGGCTTCGATTCGCAAATCCAGATTGACACGTACGAGCTCGCGGAAATGTCCCCGACCGAGCAAGCCGTGGCAATTACAAACGACCACGATCCGTTTGATTTGTACCGAGTTGACGATAAGGCATTTCGGCTGGTTCCACTAATTTTTTCGGCTGGCGGCGACGAAACGTTCGGCCTTCACTTACAAAAGCGATACGTCGCAGTCCAGCCGCAGGCTAACCCGCCGTCGATTTTTCCATGGGCGCAAGCCACGGACCCCATTAGTGGCACGAGTGCGTTTTTGGGCGCCGATACCGGCGAGGGCGCGTCGACCGACAACATCCATAACCATTTACTGGGCGACCGATAGCGCAAGGGCGCAATCAGCGGCGGGCGCACCCCGCGAGGACACGAGCATGAGAGTCGCGAACCGAAAATTGGACCTTGGTCTAAGGTGCTATTGCGGATTGCGGATTGCGGATTGCGGATTGCGGCTCTTCAATCCGAAATCCGAATTCCGAATTCCGAAATCGGTCCCTCGCGCCGGCATGACGCTTGTCGAGCTGCTCGTGGTGATCGTCATCCTCACCACGGTGGTCGCCGCGGCCATTCCGATCATGGCCCCCTCGAACGTCGAACGCCAGCTCCGCGAGGCATCGCGCACGCTCAATACGTTCATCACGGGCGCCCAGGCCCGGGCCATTGCCTCCGGCCGGCCGTATGGCATCGCCCTAAAAAGGCTGTCGCAGGAAACCGACACGGATGGCAATCCCAACAATCCTCACGATGATCGCGGCGTCTGTCTCGAGGTGTTCTACGTCGAGCAGCCGCCTGCGTACACCGGTTACGATCGCAACTCGCGCGTGTGCCTGACGGTGCTTCGACAGGTCGGCCTCGTCTGCATCAACTTCGTGACGCAAGGACCGATCCAGAACGACGGACTGCCTGTCGGCTGGGACGCCGACCTGTTCCCCATCGGTATGATCCGGCCGGGCGACGTGATTGAGATCGGCGACTCGCGATTCGAGCTGCTGGATCACACCAAGCTTCAATTACCCGACCTGCAATCGTTTATTCGTCGTCTCGCGCGTGTCGACGACACGACTGGCTACTTCCGGCAACTGCAGCAGAACACGGTCGTGCAGATCATCGCCCGGCCGATCAATGACACCGGGCAACAGGTTTACCCGGAATACGACAACCAAGGCTTCGAGCTTGGCGAGGACCGTCCGCCGCCGCCGGCCGCGCCAGCGCGACCACAGTCACCGTTCTGGACCCGGCCCACTCCGTACAAGATCCTCCGCCAGGCGACATTCACGTCCGACGAACCGTACCAGCTCCCTGAGGGCACGGCAATTGATCTGCGCGCCTCCGGCGTGGGCAACAGGTTCTTTTACTATCCCACGGTGACGACGTCGACCGCTGGCTCGCATCCGCGCGTGGACAACGACGCTCCGATCTTCATCATGTTTGCGCCCGAAGGACGGGTATCGCGTGTGACATTCAACTGGTCCACGATTCCAAGCACTGGCGCGCCGCAAAATGAAAAGTTCGACCAGGCGGTCGTCGAGAATGTGTTCCTGCTGGTTGGCCGGCGGGAAAACAGCCCGCCCATAGCAGCCGCCAGCGATCCCACGCTCGATCCGAACGCCAGTCCTCCTACCCTGACTGACGAGCAGCGTGCCGACCTGCGCGAGCCAGTGAATTGGCTCAACGGCGACAGCCGCTGGCTGGTGCTCGGCGCGCAAACGGGGCGAATCGTCACAATTGAAAACGGCTTTGTCGATTTGTCGTTGCTTGCGGGGTCCGCATTTGCACCCGAATTGCG
>DASXWB010000625.1:0-6822 GCA_036503915.1 Lacipirellulaceae bacterium
TTAATTGCTCTTCCCGACATAGATCGAATCCAGAATAGTCTCACGCAAAGGCGCTAAGGCGCAAAGGTTGACAGGAAGGAAAAATATTCGGGCAAACATTTTTGAACAGGAGGTAACAGAGAGAACGGAGTGTGACCTTCTCCGTTTCCTCTGTTACTTCCTGTTCAATTCCTCATCTTTGGTCTTTTCCTTTGCGCCTTCGCGCCTTTGCGTGAGTATTCTGTATTGATTTGCTATTAGTGCTGGAGGATTCCGTAGATGAACATGGGGATCGCGCCGGCCATAAAGAGGACTGCGCCGATTCCGATGGCGAAGTACCAGAACCATTGGCGCTGGCGCGAGAGCTCGACACCCATGTCGACCATCGTGAGCCGGATCCCGTTGAGTGCGTGGAGTATTACAATGCCGAGCAGCGCGATTTCGCCGAGTTTGAACAGCGGCGTGCCGAAGGTTCTTAGGGCCGCGTCGAACTTTTCGGGATCCTGCAAGTCGCGGATTGTGTGCACGTGGACAATCAAGTAGCCGACCAGCGCGATGCCGGTAAGACGCTGAATCCAAAAGGCGAGATGGCCGACGTATCGCCAGGCGTACTTGCGCTTGGCGAGGGTGATGGGGTGTACCGCTGAATGCTGAGTACTGAGTACTGAGTCCTGAGTGCTCATGTCAACGGTTACTTGTTGTGGAACTTCTTTGGGAACAGCAACAACCGTTTCATCTTCATGATGGAGTCGGTGAGGTTGATGCCTTTAGGGCAGGCGGCGACGCAATTGAACTGCGTGTGGCAGCGCCAGACGCCGGTTTCGTCGTTAAGGATTTTCAAGCGCTCGTCGACGTTGCCATCGCGCGGATCGAGCAGGCGGAGCATTGCCCGGTTGATGGCGGCGGGGCCCAAGTAATCCGCATTGCTGCCGACAATTCCGCAGACGCTGTAGCACGCGCCGCAGGTGATGCAATCTCGTTTGGCTTGGGCCTGGCGACCGAATTCGGAGTCAGGCGGTACGATCGCCAGCTGTTTGGAATCTTTGTTCTTGGGATGCAGCGCGGGACGAACCTTTTTCCACTTGGCGAAGAACGGGCCAAGGTCGACAACGAGATCTTTGGCGACCGGCAGCGCTGCGAGTGGTTCGATGACGATCGATTCTGAATTAAGAGTTTCCACACGCGTCTGGCACGCCAGACGCGGCATCCAGTTGATGCGCATCGCGCAGGTGCCGCACATGCCGACGCGGCAAGCGCAGCGGAAGGAAAGGGAAGAATCGTGCTCGCGCTGAATGATGAACAGCGCGTCGAGGATTGTCATCCGGCTATCGAGCTGCAGAGTGAAGGCTGTCACCGCGCCCGGGTCAGTCCGCGCAATTCTGAATCGGTACGTTACCATGTCCTCTGCTGCTATGTCTTTAATGAGTGATTTGTCATACTAGAACGTACTGTATCGACTGCTGCGTTTCTACCCGAGCAGCGGTAGGTGTCGATTGCTCGCCACGACCATTCCAAACTGCGTACACGCGACGATATGAAATTTCGCTTCTGGTCGACACTTACTGGTGTAGTGCTGGCGGCGGCCGTTTTCGCGGGTGCCTGGCAGGCGGGGCTGACTCCGGCGCAATGCTGGACGGCCGCGGCGGCCGTACTTTGTGCCACGTGGTGGATTCTCGAGGCGCTGCCGATGCCTGCCACATCGCTCGTGCCGCTGGTCGTGTTCCCAGTAACTGGCGTGCTGAGCGAGCGCGAAGCGGCCGCGGCTTATGGCCATCCGATCGTGATGTTGTTCATGGGAGCGTTCATGGTCTCCAAGGCGGTCGAGCGATGGGGCGCGCATCGCCGCATCGCCCATGCGATGATGGCCTCGATCGGCAGCACGAGCGGCCCGCGGGTCGTGCTGGCCCTCATGCTCGCCACGACGCTGTGCAGTTTTTGGATCAACAACACCTCGATCGCGCTGATGATGCTGCCAGTGGCCCTTGCCGTAATTGAGCAGGACAAGTCGGGCAAGCTTGCCGTGCCGCTGCTGTTGGGCGTGGCCTACGGTGCGAGCATCGGCGGCATCGCCACGCCCATCGGCACAGCGCCGAACGGGATATTCCAGGCGAACTATGAAAAAGTCGCCGGTCACGCGGTGCCGTTTCACCACTGGATCGTGCTGGGCGGACTGGTGGCGATGCTCATGATGGTGGCGGCCTGGATCGTGCTCGCCTGGCGGGTGCGCGGCGTGTCGTCGATCAAGATAGAAACGAGCGGTAAATGGACCGCGCCGCAGAAGCGCACGCTGGTGGTGTTCGGCCTGGCGGCGCTGGCGTGGATCACGCGCGAAGTGCCCTATGGCGGATGGTCCGACTGGCTGCAGCCGCTCGTTGGGGATACACACGCTGGCGACACGACCGTGGCAGTTGCCGCCGCGCTGGCGATGTTTCTACTGCCGAGCGGAGAAAAGAAAGGCCAGCGACTCCTGGACTGGAATACGGCCGTGTCGATCCCGTGGGGTGTGCTGATCCTGTTCGGCGGCGGCATCGCGCTGGCCGCGGCATTCGAATCGTCCGGTTTGTCGACTGTCATGGGCCAGAAAGTCACGGGCATTAGTAATTGGCCGCCGCTGGCGACGATCGGCGTGCTGTGCCTGGCGACCACTTTTTCTTCGGAGGTCACGAGCAATACTGCGACGGCCAACCTCTTAATGCCGATCCTGGCGTCAACGGCGGTGGCGAACGGCATGGAGCCGGCGCTTTTGATGTTTCCCGCCACGCTCGCCAACAGCCTGGCCTTCATGATGCCGGTCGGCACGCCGCCGAATGCAATTGTCTACGCCTCCGGCCAGCTGCGGATTATCGACATGGTTCGCTACGGCTTGGTGCTGAACCTGGTGGGCGTCGTGATCGTGACCCTGGTTTGCTGGTGGCTGATGCCGATGGTTTTTGGCGGCTACAGTGCGCCGTAAAACGAAGCGCTTTTTACGTTTACTATCCGCGTAAGGGTTGCAATCGCGAGCAGTAGCAGGGTGAGCGAGCAAGGTTCAGGCACTGCGGCTGCGCTATTGGGTAATCCGCTTGCGGCGTTGCGGCCGAAGTTTGCGCGCCACACATCGTAGTCGGCTTGCGTGTAGGCCACGTCCAGTCCGTTGCGCCATACGATGTAGTCGGCGGCATCCACGATGCCGTCGGCGTTGAAGTCGCCGGCCAGCGACGGGGGAATGAACGTGGTGACCTGAAGCCGACCCGCGCCGACGATTCGCGGCGTCGTAAATGGGGCGCCCGAGCCATTCGCGCCCCAGATGCCGGCGGGCTGCGAAACGCCGTCAATGAACAGCGAGTCGATGACGTCCAGGCCGCTGCTGAAGTTCAAATTCAAAAACGCCCCGGTCGAGAGATAAATGTCTGCCGTATCGGCAAGCGATGGGTGGTGGATGCGGACGGCGCCTTCCTGGATCACCGTGTCTCCCGTGTAGGAATTCGCGCCCGTGAGCGCGAGCGTGCCGGCGCCGCTCTTCGCGACGTCTCCGGGGCCGGACACGACGCCGCTGATCGTGAAGGTTCCTGCGTTGATTATCGCGATCAGTTCGCTTGCCACCTGAACAGGCACGGCAAGCGTGTGACTGCCCTGGTTCGACGTGAGTGTCGCCGGGCGGCCCGCGTTGTCGAACCACAGGCTGCCGCCGGTGCCTGGGCTGATCGTATAACTCTGCGGGCTGGTGAATGTGAGCGTGCCGACAGTTTTGCTGCCGTCGAGCGTGATCGTGCGGCTGGCCGTGTTGGTGCGCCAAAAATTTGCCACGCCGCCGGCCGAGTTCGGCACGCCGCCCAACCAATTGAGCGGCTGGTTCCAACTCAACGGGATTACCGTTCCGTTGACACTGATGGCAGTGTCGGACAGCCATTGCGGCAGTTGGGACCGTAGCACGCGGCGCGAGCGATAATAATATTCGTGTTGAATCTGTTCGGCCTGAGTGACGCCCATGCCGTTGCCGCCCCAGTTGTAGGCCAGGAATCCTTCGAAGCCGACATTGAATATGGCGTCCTGGCGAATCATGATCACCTGGTCCCAGTCGGAGGCCGAAGGCATGCCGGCGCGGCCCCAGGAAACGGCCGTGCCATTGTCGAGATGCGTGCCGTTGTTGGCGAAATGCTCGCTGACGAAAATGCGCGACGGATGGACGCCCGCCGCCATGTACGAATTCCTCGCCGTCTGATACCGGCCTTGCGCATAGGCCACGCGCGCGGCGTAGTCCGTGCCGCCGGCCATGACCTCCGGGCCGCTCAGGTAGGCCTCGATCGCTATGTAAGATTTCTCGGCGAGCGCCTGCCAGGAAGGGCCGTTGGCGGTTGTCCCCAACTGCTGATACGGCGAATAGGTGATCACATTGTATCCATAGACGTCGTGCAGCCGCGTGACGCAGTCGATCACCCATTGTCGATGGGCGTTCAAGCCGGGTGCTCCCGGGCTTTGCTGCCAAAGGCTTGGGGAGATTTCGTTGAGGATGAGCCAGTCGGGCCGGGGCCCATTTCGGTTGGAGTTGCGCAGGGTGTACGCGTCGATAATGTCGGCCTCTTGGGCCGCGGTTGGCCGCGGGTTCTTGTTGTAGTCGGCCAGAAAGTTGTTGTAGAACTCTGCCAGGGCGTTGCCATTGGCAACCATCTCCGGACGATGATTGTCGGTCGAGGTCATCATGTAGTGGCCATTGATGCTCGGATAGTTGAGCACATTGAACTGGGCCTGGCCGAAGGTCGAGTCGAACGAGGTGTAATCAAAGATGAGATCGTACGCGTGCGCTGCCGGCGGGAAAATCAGCAGCTGCACGGTGACGCTGGTGACCAGCGCGATTTCATTGAACCACGGCGGGCGCCAGACTCCGCCCCGCTTCGAGCATGGGCCAACGTCATTTCGCATCGCTTACGAGCTCGAAGTCAATCACGTTGTCTTTGCCTGATTCGACCTCGCGACGTAGCTCGGAGTTGACGCGGTAGCGTGCCGGGACGGGCTGCGGCCCACGTTTAATCTCCAAGTTGACGGCGATGCTCACGGTATGCGATCCGACGAGCGCACCGGGCATTCCACGTTTATAACCGAGCTCATACCGGCCATCCATGTCAGTGCGGCCAAACGAGGGGGATTTGTCGCCATCCGGCTGGAAGATCACGTCGGCCGCTTCGAGCGGCTGACCATCCAAGGTCACGCGGCCGTGAACCGGCGCCACGTCTGGTCCGGCCTGGCTGCACCCGGCAACAACAAGCAGAAACAACAACGAACCGATGTGGCAAGGCGAGTGTCGCGCGCTGGATTTGCAGTTTGCAATTTGCAATTTGCGATTGCCGCTGTCAGCCAAGATGCCCCTCCCCGGCCCTCCCCCAATGGCGAAGGGAGCCGGACTTGCTCTAGTCGCCGTAGCCGTCGATCACCAAGCCGTCATCGCGCCATGCCAAGCGCTGGTAAATCCCGATCAACTTGCCGCCGCTCTCCGGCCTGCAGCGCAGCGGGCTGGTATTGCTTGCGTAACACACTGAAGTCGGATCGTTGATCCCGTAATTGAAATTGATCTCATCGCTTGTGAATTGAACAGATCCATCGCAGAAGGCGAAATATGCGCCACCCGGATGCGCGCTGCTGAAGCCCTCCGTACACGTGTCGTGATTTCCGGTAATGGGATGGTTCAGCTTGAATCGGGTGTGGGCCATGGCCCAGCGGGAGCTCTGCATCTCGGCTCCGTCTTTGGGATTTCGCACGCCGATCCAGGTGGCTGCCAGGCAAAACTTATCCCGCTCGCCGACGAGGAACGTCTTACTCGTGCCGTCGGTGATTTGCTTGATCGAAACCTGGCTGTTCCCAAAGAAGATGCCCGTGTTGTTGCAGCGCTCCTGTTGTGGCACCCATGGGTTGCTGCCAGACCCGCCGCAGCTCGCGTCGACGAAACCCATCGATCCGACATAGTTGGAGGTCGATGGCTGGAAGCCGCCGGGCGCGTAGCGGCCGTTGAAATGCCGCTGCCAGGTCTCATCATCAAACGTTCGATCGCGCCGGTTATTGGGCGCCGGGCACTGGTCGCCGGTTCCGGTGCAGTCGGCCGGAACGGGGATTAACGGGGGCGTGCCATCGGAAGGGCAACGAAAAATCGGCAAGGGTGTCTGCAGCACTTGGAGCTCCGCCGGATTCGTTGCCGCCGCAGCGAAAACGTCGGCCAGATTGCGGTTTCCCCTTCTGGCGCCGTCGACGGGTTCCACAAAAGTTTTTGACGGCCGCAGGCGATCGTAGATTGTCTGCTCCTCCAGATAGGGAAGTGCAAACGCGCTCCACGCCCAGGATTCAATGAAGCTCTGCGGTCCGGTGCTGACGAACCCGGTCGGGAAACTGTTGTTCGCCGTATGGTAGTTCTGTAGCGCGAGGGCGATGTTCTTGAGGTTGCTCTGGCATTGGGCCCGCCGGGCCGCCTCGCGCGCCGCTTGAATCGCGGGAAGCAAGAGCGCGACCAGGATGCCGATGATGGCGATGACCACGAGCAGCTCGACGAGCGTAAAACCGTGTAGGGGCCTGGAGAAGTTGATACGCTTCTCCGTAGGTGGTTTGACGTTTTGGCCCCTTACACGGAGGAAGTTGCGATGCCCGTCCCCACGCAATCGTTTATTGGAGTGGACTTGCACAAGTGCACCGTCAGCCTGGCTGCGGTGAGTTCTCTGGGAGAGAAGATGAATTGCCTGAACATCAGCACGAAGAGCGTCGGCAAGATCGAGGAATGGCTTGCGGCTCTGCCGCGTCCCACGCAGCTTGCCGTCGAGGCGTGTCCGTTCGTGGAATGGTTCATTGAGCGGTTCCGGCCGTGCGTCGATCGAATCGACATCG
>DASXWB010000626.1:0-1609 GCA_036503915.1 Lacipirellulaceae bacterium
GTACTACGAGGTGCAACACTGGGGCAACGGCCGCGGCGGGCTGGATGCCGAGTGGGAGCGGTTCCACGATGCGTGGAAGGAATCGATCCTTAGCGGCGGGTATTACGACCAATCCTCCGGCTACGGGCCATGGGGCTACGGCGGCGGATATGGTTTTGGTTATCCGGGAGTCGGATTCCCGATGTATGGTTATCCGCCCGGATATCATTACGGTGCGCCGCCCTATGGCGGCGGATGGCACGGGCATCATGGGAACGGTGGTCACCATGGTAACGGCGGGCATCATGGCGGCGACCATCATGGCGGCGGGCATCACGGCGGCGGCCATATTCATGGGCCGCATGATGATTGAGGAATGTGGGAGGCGTCTCTGACGCCGATTGCGGTAAAAATCGCCAAGCACCATCGGCGTCAGAGAAGTCTCCCACAGAAGCGGCTCGCTAGCGGCCGACGGGGCGGTTCCAGCTCCTTTTCGCCACGTAATCTTCGACCAGCCAGCGGTCGCCTTGGCGGACCCACCTCATTGTGAGCTCATCCTCCGCGCCGCCTTTCATGCCGTTTTGCTTCAGCGTGGCCACGATGATGCCGCGGCAAATCACGGTGGCCGAATCGGGCGCATCGCCGGGTTCAACTTCGATTTGGGGCGCGCCGACCACGTTCGCGCGATCGATTTTCACAAGCGGCATCAAGGTTTCGATATCCGTGCGGATTTGCGTGTCGGCGGTCGAAGCCAGGAAGCGCAAGGCGCCCGGCACGTCGTTGTTTTCGACGGTATCGGCCAGCTCATATAGGGTGCGCTCCACCGCTTCGCGCGGCGTTTCGATCAAACGCTCGGTCACGAGCAGCACGCCGGCGATCGCGAGAATGACCACAATCGCGAGGAATGACTCGGTGGTGCGCGTCTGCAGGTAGACAATGAGAGCCAGCGTCACGGCAACGGCGCCCGCGGCCCAAATCGGCAGCGCATTTTCCGCGAGGTAGTTCATGACGAATACGCATCATCATCGAGCGAGCCGCGGCGCGGGCACCGGTCGACCTGGCGGCTGGTCGGCCCCCGGCCAAGCATGATTGCTGAAAAGATCGCCGCAAGTGAAAGCACAACCGCCAGGGGCCACAGCGGAATCAAGTTATCGCCTGGCGATGCGAATTCACGCTGGCTCGTCTGATCGTCACTTCGTGCATCGGCTGGCGAACTATTCGCGTCCGCGCGCCGCTCGGCGATTCGCTCCCGTGCCTGATATTGCAACTCAAGCCGCGTCTGCCGGCGGCTGTATTTTGTGCCGATCGCCACAAGCGCGAGCAGCGCCATCAGAGAAAACGCGAGCACCCAGAACCAGGGCGAGTCGGTTATGCCGGCACGTGAATCGACTTCCATCAAAATCAGTGTGAAAGAAGGTATGTAAGATGTGTGATGTTAGATCGAAGATGTCAGAATACGAGGAGCCCGCTTCTGACATCTTATATCTTACATCTGCACTTTCTGAAAACTGATTTACGTTAAGCTGCCAGCGCCAGGAGGCGTTGGGTTAGTTGAATGATTTTTGGTGGCAGCCGCCGTGCGGCGGTGATGGTAGATAATTCGTGCTCGATGATTTGTTGGCGCAAGGCT
>DASXWB010000627.1:0-6374 GCA_036503915.1 Lacipirellulaceae bacterium
GAAGCGATCGCCGAGGTGCCAGCGCAGGTCGTAGTCGAAAAGGCCCATCGGTGCGCCGAAATTGTCGCGCTCATCATCCGGGAACCAGGTCGAGTTCGTGTTGAATGTCAGCCAATCGATGATCCGCTCCTCGCCCGGCGCTCCGCGCTTGGTCTGCAGCCGGTGGCGCATGCCAAAGCGGAGGGCCATGAGGTCGTCGGCGATTTCGGCCGAGGGCGACGTGACCCAGCCCTGCAGGCCGGAGCGCAGCGCGTAGAACCGTGGATCGAACTTGCGGTCGAACGTCATGTCGCCGCCGAATGCCGGGAAGAACAATCGGCGGCGGAATTCTTCGATCGAGTCGTCATCGAGCTCATCGTACAGCGGCAGGTCGTCGAGGTCGCGCGTGGCATCGGCGTAGGAAAATTCGGCGTCGAACACGACTTTGTGGGCGAGGCCATTCAGATTGAACAACGGATCGCGGATCGCCGCATCGGCCGTCCAGAACGGGATGCTGGCTCGCACGCCAGTGTGCACGTACGCCCGCTGCAATTCGCCGCCCGCGAGGTCCTCGCCCCAGTGCGCCGCCTCGCCCAGCACGAAGGGCACGACCTTGAACGGCGCGAGATCGATCGGCCAGTCGAGTTCATGCCGCGTGACGAAACGCTCGCCCGCGCCCGAGATCGGCGTCGTCGGCATGCCGGGCACTTGCTCCCAAGGCAGCAGCGTGAATTGCGGGATCAGCTCGGGGCTGGTCGGCGTGCTGGCGACACCGATGTTGGCGTACGCGGCCGAAGTGTGGGAGAACCATGTGAGCCGCTCGCCCAAGAGTTCCTGGCCGAGCCAATAATGATCGAGGCGCGGCAGCCACTCGGTTTGGGTGAAGAAGTCGTTCACCCGGGCGTTGGCTTCGATCGAAAACGATTGGTTGTCGAAGGTGCGCTTGAGGCGCGCGCCGGTGATCTGATCCTTGTTCTCTTCCCACTCGCTTTCATAGAATTGCTCGAGAAAAGTGCGGTCGCTGATGAGGCCGACCTCGGCCTGCGCAGTCCAATCATCCAACATTCCGCCGACAAGCCGTTGCCGGTGGTTCCAGAACGCCCGCCCGCGCCAGTCCTCTTCAGGGGTGATAGCGCGGCGGCCGAAGCCGAGATTGTCCGGGCCGTCGTCATAAATAGCCCAGATATCGGCGCGGCCCGTCGTCGGGCCGGTGAATCCCAAAAAGCTGTCGCGCGCATATTCCACGCCCGTACCGAAGCCCAGCCCGCGCTCCGTGAGCAGATCGAGATTGAGATCCCACTCGACGCCTTCGATCGGCTGGAAGCCAAAGGTTTGGAAGGCGTCAATTTCCAGCAGCGTTTGAAAGCCGAAAACCGAATCGTTGCGCACGCGGATGCTGTCGATGTAGTAGGTCGGCTTGTCCAAATCGGTGGCGAGCGTGGGCCAGTAGAACACGGGGACGCCGGCCACATAGATGTAGTTATTCTCGCTTTGAACGAGTGTGTCGTGCTCAACGACCGGCTGGCCCGTCATGGGATTCACCAGCGGCAGGCCGGTGATGGGATCGATGGCCGGCCGCGGCTGGTCTTCGAGCGTAATCGTCTCTGCCGCAAAGCTGTAGGCGGGCTCTTCAAGCCGGCTCGTCGTGACCTCGCCGTTCTGGGCCACGAAATGGTTCTGATCCAACTGCCGCACGGCGGCGGCCCGCAGCCGCACGAGGCCTTCGTACTGCTGATCGTCGAAATTCGGCACCGGCGTGAGCAACTCGGCGTTGACGATGGCGCCTATCTGCCGGCGTACGTCGTAGAAGTAGCGGTCGGCATACACGGTGCGGTCGCCCTGGCGGAAGACGATGTTGCCTTCCATGTAGATTTCCAGCGGCAAGTCGCGCTCTTGCGTGAGCTGCGTGGGATTGCGCGGGTCGATGCCGGACGTCCAGATGACGGCCCGGTCGGTTTCGATATCGACGTCGCCCAGCGGGCCGAATTCTTCCGGCAGGCCTTCGACCGAAAGCCCCTGCACGATGACGTTCACGCCGCCGGTGAGCAGCAGGATCGTTTCGCCATTCGGCGCTTGAATGGGCTCGAGGTTCGGGCCGACACCTTCCGCTCGCGGCGAGAGTTGAATGCGGCGAAAGCTGGGCCGATCCGGCGGCGCCGTTGGCACGAGCGGTCCCGGCGGCGGCACCGTTTGCGGGTAGGGCGATGGAATTGATTGCGGCAGCGGCGGCGCACTGAACTGAGCCTGCTGCACCGCGGGGTCGACGCGCGGGAGGCGGGTGATGGCGGAGGTCGCAGAGTCTTGCGCTCGCAGGGAATTGCAAAATGCAAATTGCAAAATGCAAATTGCAAAATGCAGCGTGCGGCGCGCACCGCCAGCGCAGCGCGTGCGTGCGAGCGCGGCGCGGCGCTTCGTTTTCGAGTTACGTTTGACGGAAAAGATCAGACAGGCATCCTTGCCAGACGAAAAGTGTGCGCACCGCGCTTCAAAGCGCGGGCGTGATGCGCGGTATCGCCGGGCGCCTGACAAAAAGTACAGCACCGTCGGCAATTACGAAAAGTGGCCACAAAAATGCGGCGGATTATAAGGGCCGGCCGCGATAGCAGTCAACGTCTTGAAAAAGGACGCTAGCAGCGCAGCGGCTGCTTGATAGTAGTTTCAGTCCAAAGGACAGCAAGCAGGCAGTAATACTTTACTGATTCAGCGAGTACAACAGCACGTTAAGGCCTATTCGGGCTGCGTCTTGTTGTGTGTAGCCGCGGCAGCCGATGGCTTCGTGGCTTTCCAGCGCGCAGCTGATGTCGTAGGGGGAGAAGATGATGGCCCAGCGGCCGTCGATTTTGACGCCTTCCAGCTGCGGCTCGACCTGGCGGATGCGCGCGGCAATGGGTTGATTCTCGCCGACCGCCTCCGGATCGCGCATGGAAACCGTGCGCACGTCATAGCCGCCGTACGATGACGTGAAGATCGGATCGTCGGGCGGGATGCGCTCCAGTTTCGCACCCGGCAGGGCGGCGGCGATCTCGCGCCGGAAGGCGGCCGCGAACGAGCGGCTCGCGCAGATGGCGTCGGCCAGCACGGTGCCGCCGCGATCGATGTACTCATGAAGCTGTTTGCGCTCGGCCGTTGTCAGGCGGAAGTCATGCCGGCCGTGCATGAACACCAGGTGGTAGCGGAACACATTCTCGTCCGAGATATTGATCAACTCGGAGGCCGTGCGCACGCGCAACTTGAGCTCGCCCTGCGACGCGGTGCGCAACAGGTTCACGAGCGCGCCCGGTGCATCGTTGCAGCCGCCGCCGTGGCGCAGCTTGGCGACCTCAATGACGCCCCGGCTGGTCTTGGAATCAACCTCATCGTCCTCCAGCGGCATGACGAAGCTTTGCTCTTTGCCCTTCGGTTCGCGGTTGGTGGCGTAGGTCAGCACATTGACGCCGATGGCAAGGGCATCCGCAATGTGATCGGCCACGGCCTGCGGATGCTCGCGCCACTGGCCGGGTTGGGCCAGCTCCCAATAGCACGAGAGATCCTGATCAGAGTAAATCACGCACGTGCGGCAGCCATATTCAACGCCCCACAGCCGGCCCGCATAAGGCGATTCGGGCCGCACCATATCTTGCATTCGCCAGATGGGATGACCCGGCGTAATGCGCTGCAGCTGATACTCGCGGTCAGGAAAGACTTCGCTCATCAGCTGGCGAAAGCCTTCGTCGAAGCGCTCGGAGTCGCGGCAGCAGGCCTCGGCGAAAACGAATCCGCCGCGATCGACGTAATCCCGGATTTTCTTGGCGTGCGGCGACAGCTCCGGGGCCCGGTTGCCGCTGATGTACAGAACGGGCGCTTGCAGCAGGTCTTCCACCTTGGCGGCCGCCGGGTCCAATATTTGCCACGTCAGGCCGAGGTCCCAGGCCTCTTCCGTGTAAGCCGTGAGGTTCGCCGCGTCGCGGCGATGCTGGTTCCAGTTGTTGTCGCTGCCATATTTCATCTTGCCGACGACGATCGGTCGGCGGCCCTTCGAGAGAAATAGAAGCGCCATCGAAGTGCTGATCAAGGGTTTAGTCTCTGCGTGCCAACTGCCTACCCAATAATGCGACAGCGCGTCCTGTTCGTGCACCAAAAACTCGGCGCCCTCGCGATACCAGTCGTGCTCGCCGATGAAGCGGCGGGCTGAAAGCCGGCCGGCGCGCTCCAAGCCGTAAAGATAGTAGTAGAGAGCCGACTGTCCGCCGCCGGCGCGCGGGTTTCGCGTCACCGAGAATCGCTCGGCCAGCCAGTTGATGGCCATGTCGAGCTTGTGGTCGTCGTCGTGCGGCCGGCAGCAAATGACGCGGCCGTCCTCCACCGCGGCATCGCCCGATTCCAGCGCGGCGGCCGACGTGACCAGTCCGCCGATGCCCGCCGTGGTCATGCTGCCCGTGCCGGAGTCGCCGGGCACATAGCCCCAGGAGCCGTCGTCGTTCTGCGTGCGACGCCAATAATCCGCGGCCAGCTCCCAAGTTTCGCGGCGGACTTTCGCGCCGACGCGCTGCGCATCATAGAGTGCCAATACGGCGAACTGGGCGTTGCTGTTGTCGCCGCCAGGGCCGGGATACGACCACGCACCTTTTTTCGGTCCGTCCCTGATTTGATGCTGTTCGAGCCAGCGCACATTGCGGCCGATGAGCAGCATGTCCTTCTTCGGCTCGGCCTCCGCCAGCACCATCGTTTGCAAGGAAACGGTGTACGTTTTGTCCAGTTCCAGACCGCGCAGGTAGGTGAGCGCGTTGCGCACCACCGGGTCATCGACTTCGACACCGGAGTTGAGGAGCGCGAGCGTGCAAAGCGCGGTGACGCCGCCGTCGTAACCGGTCATTTCGTTCCAGCGTCCGCGCGGGAGCTGCTCGCGCTTCAGATACGCGACGCCGCGATTGATCGACTCCATGACTTGGGCGGCGTCGACGGGCCGGCCCGCCGGCTCTTGAGCAAGGGCAAAACCAGGCGCCAGAATCGCTACAATCGACACGCCCAGAACGAGCCATCGTGCACGGTTGGATTGCATGCGATATCTCCTTGCGACGCGGGCCGCGCTTGCTCGTAAGTAGTTTACGTTTCTAAAGTTGAGTCGGCAACGCGCGGCAGTGGCGGCGATTGTCGCTGCGGCCGGTCGCCGATAGAATTAGGCTCGATGCGATTTTGGTGGGGCGGCGCGAATGCGTTCTTGGCCGGCGTGGCCGCCGGCGCTAAATCTCGGTACGAACCCTGTTCAATCCTCGGCCCCACGTATGTCTACTACTTCGAGCGGTCCAACCGCGAAAACGCGCAACCTGGGCGACGTTCTGCAGGAGTTCCGCCAGCACCGACAGGTGATGCAGCGCGAGCTGCAGAAGATCATTGTTGGCCAGGACGCGGTCATCGAACAGATCTTCGCGGCGATCTTCACGCGCGGGCATTGCCTCTTGGTCGGCGTGCCGGGGTTGGCCAAGACGCTCATCGTGAGCACGCTGGCGCAGATTCTTGATCTTCAGTTCAAGCGCATCCAGTTCACGCCCGACCTCATGCCTTCGGACATCACCGGCACGAGCGTGCTGGAGGAGGATGCCGAAGGGCGGCGCTCGTTCCGGTTCATGGAGGGGCCGATCTTCACGAACATCCTGCTGGCCGACGAGATCAACCGCACGCCGCCCAAAACTCAGGCCGCGCTGCTGCAGGCGATGCAGGAGCGCGAGGTGACGGCCGGCCAGTCGACCTACGCGCTGCCCAACCCGTTCTTCACGATTGCCACGCAGAATCCCATCGAGCAGGAAGGCACCTATCCGCTTCCGGAAGCGCAGCTCGACCGGTTCATGTTCAACATCAAGGTGGATTATCCCTCGGCGGCCGAGGAGGAGCAGATACTTGCCGCCACGACGCGGCACGACCGGCCGGAAGTTAGCAAGGTGCTTTCCGAGCGGGCGATTCTCAACTTGCAGAAGCTTGTCGGCTCCGTCGCGGTCAGCGAGCACATTATCAAGTACGTGGCCTCGCTGGTGCGGGCGACGCGGCCAAAGGACCCGACGGCGCCGAAGTTCGTTCAGGAACTCGTGGATTGGGGCGCGGGCCCGCGCGCCGGGCAGTTTTTGATCCATGGCGGCAAGGCGCTGGCCGCGATGGACGGCCGGTTCAGCGTGGCGATCGACGACGTGCAAAAAGTCGCCGTGCCCGTGCTGCGCCATCGCATCAGCACGAATTTTCAGGCGCAAGCCGAGGGCCTCACGACGGAAGACGTCATCGCGCGGCTGCTGCGAGAGATCCCGGTGCCGGAAATCCCGAAGTTCGCGGGATGAGTTTCGACCACGGAGGCACGGAGATCACGGAGAAAGCGCATTAGCAGTAAAGCAACAAAGCAGTAGCCCACGAGACCACGATTGAATTGCGCA
>DASXWB010000628.1:0-1681 GCA_036503915.1 Lacipirellulaceae bacterium
GCCGGCGGGCGCGGCCGATAATCCGGAAGTTTGATTCAGAAAGACATCTAGCGGCACGAAATTGCCGAAAACCGGCCGCTGGAAGCCGCTTCTTGGAACACGGCTTGCCTGCGAGCCGCCGGGCCTCTATTCTTAATAGCTTCTCATTGAAAGGCGAAGGCTCACGACCATGAAAGACGGCATCCATCCGGAATACTTCGTGACTCAGGTCAGCTGCGGCTGCGGCAACAAGTTCACCACGCGCAGCACGCGCAAGGAACTCAAGGTCGACATCTGCAACGTCTGCCATCCGTTCTACACGGGCAAGCTGAAGTTCGTCGACACCGCCGGCCGCATCGAGAAGTTCAAGAACAAATTCGCGGCCGCCGGTTACGCCAGCCTCAAGCGCGGCAAGAAGTAGGTCAGGCTTTCTCGCCTGATATCATACGTAGATCCGACTTAGCCTGAAGTTTACGGCACACTTGTTTTGTCAGGCTAGAAAGACTGACCTACGTGGCGGCGTAGCCGCCTCTGCACGTTCCGAGTAGAATTTTCCGCTACCGCTATGCGCGAATTGTTGGAACAAAAACTGGCCCGCTTCGAGCAGCTCGAGAAAGACCTCGCGAATCCCGAGGTGCTGTCAAGCCCCGCGCGCATCACCGCCGTGATGCGCGAGCACGGTTCGCTCGTCAAGTTGGGCAACAAGTATCGCAAGTTCAAGCAGATCACCGGCCAGATCGCCGAAGCACAGCAGATGATCGAGGGCGATGACGCCGAGATGCGTGAGCTGGCCGAGGAAGATCTGCCCAAACTGCGCGCTCAGCGCGAGCAGTTGTGGAGTGAATTATTGGACATGACGGTAGGCGGCGAGGACGCCAACCGCTCGCGCCTGATCATGGAAATCCGCGCTGGCACCGGCGGCGACGAGGCGGCCCTCTTCGCACGCGATCTCTACGACATGTATCAGCACTATGCCGACGCCAAAGGCTGGAAGACCGAAATCCTCAGCCATCACGGCACGGAGCTGGGCGGATTCAAAGACATCGTGCTCGCGATCGAAGGCGAAGGCTCCTATCGCGAGCTGCAGTACGAAAGCGGCGGACACCGCGTGCAGCGCGTGCCCGAAACCGAAACGCAGGGCCGCATCCATACATCGGCGGCCACGGTCGCCGTGTTGCCCGAGCCGGAGGAAGTCGAGGTCGATCTCAAGCCTGACGACTATCGGCTCGATACGTTCTGCGCGAGCGGCCCTGGCGGCCAGCACGTGAACAAGACCGCGTCCGCCGTGCGGCTCACGCATTTCGAAACCGGCATCGTCGTGCAGTGCCAGGATGAGAAGAGCCAGCTCAAGAACAAGAACAAGGCGCTCCGCGAGCTGGCTGCCCGCATTTACGACTTCAAAATGCAAAAGGAGCAGGCCAAACGGGCCGCCGAACGCAAAAGCCTCGTCGGCTCCGGCGACCGCAGCGAGCGGATTCGCACCTACAACTTTCCGCAGAACCGCATCACGGACCATCGCATCGGGCTGACGCTCCACAATCTCGACCAGGTGATCGCCGGCAACCTGCAGCCGGTCACCGACGCTCTCATCGACTACGACCGCCAGCAGCTGCGCGACCAGATGGGCGGGCTGGACTAAGAGCGGGAAGCACGGAGCGGGGAGCGGAGAGTACGCAGCGGGGAGCATGGAGCGGGGAGCTTA
>DASXWB010000629.1:0-6171 GCA_036503915.1 Lacipirellulaceae bacterium
GCCACGTTGCCTTCGGTCCGTTTCAGCAATTCCTGGAGATGTTTGCGCCGCGTTGCCATGCGGCGCAGATCTTCCAGGTCGCTTGACGGCATCTCGGGTGCAGCGCGTCGGGCTTCGGAGCCCCGGGCAAGCGCGATGCCGCGGAATATTCCGTTGGGGCCGTTCGCGGCTCGACTGAGCCCGCCGAAGTCCGCGGCGACCTCGCCGAAGAGTTGGTTCAACTCGTGGGTGTCTGGCGGCGATGAATGCGTCATGGACAGAAGGCGCCGGGCCGGCGCGACCCAATCTGCAAGCGATGAGCCGAGCCATGGCGAGAATTTGTTCATAACGACCGATTCGTGGCCGCGCACGGCCCGGGGTAGCACGCCGTACACCTTTTTGACTTGCCAGGCGTCGAGTCCCGAAATGGCGGTCAACTCGACGAATTGCGTCGGATCGGCGGCCGCCTCGACCGAGCGCCGCAGTAAATCTTCCACGACCGCAGTCATCGATTCGCCTTCATTCTGAGTGGCGTGGGGCACGATTATCACATCCGGCCGCCACATGCGCAACGTCCGCACGAGATGGCGTTCGAGCCGCTCGATGGCTCGGCCGTCGTTCGCCCGATTGAGCGCGGCGAGCAAATCGGCGGGCGTCAGCGCCGGGTCGGTATGCGGCAATGGAAACCGCCAGGCGGTTTCCGCCGATGCGGCGCCTGCTAGAATCATCGCCTCGCGTGCCCGGCCAGCCGCCTCAGGGTCGTTTGCGCGATCGTCGACATACTGGCTATACAGAAGATCGACAGCCGCGATGTAGCCTTCCGCGGCGCCTTGCTCAGCCAATAGTTCGAGCGGCACGTCGCCGGCACGGGGAAACACGGCGAGGAGCGCGGCGCGGCTGCCACCGGCGCGCTGCCGCTGCCAGGTTTGGCCGCCATCGCGCGTGGACAGGATGCAGCCCAGGTCTCCGGCCGCCCAGCCATGCTGCGTGTCGATGAACGTGAGTGCGCGGATCGGGGTGCGTTGACCGGTCGCGAAGGCCTGCCAACTCTTACCGCCGTCGGGTGAGTGGAATAAGCCCGTGCCGGGAGACCCGGCTATCCAAATGTGTTCACCCTGAACTGCCAGGGCGTGAAAATCGAAGTGCTCGGCGGCATCTTGAGGCAAGTCGCCTGGCGGGCTTTGCCATGTGTGGCCCAAGTCCGCGGTCGTCATCATTAGCCCGCCGTCCCCGACGAGCCATCCGCCAGCGGGCGCAACGAGTCTCATGGCGTGCGCCGCGCGCATCGATGGCATTGCCAAAGGCGAATGTTTGACTCGATGCTGGGCGATCGTGGCGAATTCACCGGCGGACGCAGCCACTGCGCCGGCTTGATCATCGAGAAAATCGCCGGCCGACCAATGCCCCGCTTTGTCGGCGGGTAGCGGCTGCCAATTTGCGCCGCCGTCGTGCGTTACAAACACGCCCGAGGGATGGACCGCGGAGCCTGCGCCGACTGCTACGCCCACGTTCGGATTGAAGAACTTGATGCGGCTTAGCAACGGCAAATGCAGATTCGGCGCTGCGCTCCAAGTTGCTCCACCATCGATCGTTTGAAGCACAACGCCTTGGCTTGAGCGGGCATGGGGGCGATTCTCGCCGCCCGCCACCCAGCCGCGGCGCGAATCAATGAAATACACCGCATTGAGATGGCACCAAACGCCCGAAGCTTGCTGCTGCCAAGTCGCGCCGCCGTCGGCCGTGTGCCAGATAACGCCGCGGTCGCCTACCGCCCAGCCGTTCATGCGGTCGGCGAAGAAAATATCGGCCAACGTGGCGTCGTTGCGAAGCGACGCTCCAATGGCGGAACTCGGGCCGGGAACGGCCGAAGCCGTCAGGGCAGCGCTTGCCGCCGTTTGTGCGTTCGCCAAGCCAACGAGTTGGAGATGGATTGCGGCAGCCAGGAGTGCGTGCCGCGGCGCGCCGCGAAGCGTGCCCACGCAGAATCGGGGGCCATCCTGGCATGTCATCGTGGCTTCCTTGGCCTGGCGTTATGGCGTCAATCCTTCGCAGGAGGTGATTCTAATTGCCCGGCAGTTCATGACCTAGTGAGCTTTGGGTCAGGCATAATTTGCACGATGGCACTCCGTTTATTGCGCCCGTGACGAATGTGCTAGCAGTACGCTGGTCGCCAATCGCTGAGCTAAACTTGCACATCCCGCCTGACACCATTCCTGTAATCGTGTTCTAAGCGATTCGCGCCTTGCCACGATTCGCGTTGGAACTGCGGTCTTATGAACGAGTCTGCTACGCACCTTGAGCAACTGGCCACACGGGCAATTGCCCTCTATAGCCGCCCATCGGTCGCCATGGAGGTCGTCCGGTTGGCCGAGCAGCCGCGCGTCGATCCGATGCAGCTCAAGCACTCGATCGAGCAAGACCCGGCACTGGCTTGCAAGGTGCTGCGCGTGGTCAATAGCTCGCTGTTCGGGCTGCAGCGGCCAGTGGCCGACCTGAATCAGGCCATCGGCCTGTTGGGAATCAAGCCGCTCAAGCTGCTCGTGCTCGGTTTCAGCTTGCCGGATTCGCTGTTTGCCGAGGTGGCCGCAGGCGAACTGCGGTGGTATTGGACGCGCACGCTCACGCGCGCCGTCGCGGCGCGCCTGCTGTGCGAACAGCTGTGGCACAAGCCGGGCGATGAGGCGTTCATCGCCGGCCTGTTGCAGGATATCGGCATTCTCGTGCTGCTGCGCGAGTTGGGCGAACCGTACGCCCGCTTTCTGGCGGGCGCGGTGCATGAAAAATGCCACCTCGCGGCGTTGGAATTAGATACGCTTGGATTCGATCATACGCAGCTCAGCGCGTCGCTTTTGGAGCGGTGGCAGCTTCCCGAGCGGCTTGTCGATGCGATCGCCGCGCCAAAGAAACAGGCGCGGCTCGCGCGCATGGCGCCGCTCGAAGGCGAGTTGCCACAAATTCTGCACCTCGCGGAGCTGCTCGCGCAGCTGGTGGGCCAGCGGCAGCTAGACGTGCTCAGTGACTTACTGGACGCCGGCAAGGCTTATCGCGGTATGACCAAGGCGAACCTCGCAGCGCTTGTGGAAGGACTGCAGCCGCAAGTCGATCAGCTCGCCGAAGTGCTGTCGCTGGAATTGGCCGAGGATCGCGACTACAGGCAAGTGCTGCTGGAAGCTCATCAACAAATGGCATCACTGAGCGAGGAGGTCGCTTCGCCGGCGGCGGCCGAATCTGCGGATGATCAGCTGCATGCACAATTGCTTGCGCAAACTCGAGAGCTGAGCGAAGCCATGCAGGAGTTTCTCGCGCGCGGGCAAAAATCGTCCTCCAGTCCACCGCCCTACCGCGAATGGAGCGCCCAGCATGCGCCGCACGAATCGGGCGAGCTGGCACCCGCAGCGAGTTCCCCGCACATTGGCCCCTCGACCAGTGCTGCGGGTCTATTGCGGAAGGTGTCAGCCGCCGTCAACCGGTGCCGCGAGCGGCGCAGTGCGATTAGCCTGCTGCTCGCAGAGCCAAATGTCTATGACGTGCATTCCGATCCGGACGCGGTGCACGCAAGCCGACTGGTGAGGTCGGTCTTGACGCGGGCATGTGAATCGATGGATCGCAGCAGCGTATCCGTAGTTGCGCTCGACGACGAGCGCACGGCGGTGATCCTTACGAATTGCGAGCGCCAGGCCGCCGTGGCGATGGCGCATAACGCCGCGGATGCGCTCAGCAGCTCCATTGCATCGCGAGGACAAAGCAGCGAGCCGGATACGACGCTCAGCATCGGCGTGGCAACGGCGAGCGTCGTGCCGAAGAACTTTGATCCGCTGCGGCTCATCGATAGCGCCCAGCGCTGTCTCTCGGCCGCCCGCGCTTGCGGCATCAGCGCCGTGAAAAGTATCGAGGTGTGAGTGGTGGAAGAGTCAGTAGGTGAGTAGCCGAGTGGGTGAGCGGGTGCGTTACGAAGCGATATTGCACTTCGCGATATTCGTGCATAAGGCGCTGAGTACTGAGTACTCAGTACTTGATTCCTTACTTCCTCACTACTCAGCTACTCACTTAGTCACCACTCACCAGCCACCCCACTACGCTCGGAGGGTCTCATTTGATACCATTTTCCTATCATGAGCACGTCGAGCAGTCCGAATCCCGCCCAACCCGGCCCAGCGGAACAACTTCAGCCTGTTACGCCGGTGGTGCCTGCTGCGACCGATGCTGCGCAATCGCCTGCGGTATCGCCGGGCACTAAGAACATACCGTCGAGTGCCGCTCCCGGCCGCGCGCCAGCCACCGTGCCGCCGGGACGCGAATGGGCGAACTTGCCGCCGCTGCAGCAGGCGCATTTGCAGTCGCCGCGGCGGCGGCGATTGATGCTGCCACTCCTGTTGTTCCTGGCCACGTGTTTGTCAACGTTCTGGGTGGGGGCCGCCAACTGGCAACCGCAACTCATCGAGCAGCCGGCCGAAACGGTTCGCGTGGTAACCGCAAATTGGCGGCAGGGACTGATCTACATGGCCACCGTGCTGGCCATTCTGCTGACGCATGAAATGGGGCATTTTCTGCAGACGGTGCGCTACCGGATTCCCGCCAGCTACCCGCTCTGCATCCCGGTGCCGTTCACTCTCATCGGCACGATGGGCGCGGTGATCAGCATGGACGGCATGCGGGCCAACCGGAAGCAGATCTTCGACATCGGCATTGCCGGGCCACTGGCGGGGCTCGCCGTGGCGGCGCCGATTTTGTACATCGGCGTGCGCCAGCTCAATTTGTCGGAGCCGCCGCCGCAGCACGATATTCAGCTATACAACCCGGTCATTGTGCGCTGGATGATCGAATGGATGCATCCGCAGTGGACAGATCGTGCTGCCTGGGTCGGCGTGTCGCAGCTCAACCCGTATTTCATGGCCGGCTGGGTGGGGATGCTCATCACGGGCCTCAACATGCTGCCGGTGAGCCAGCTCGACGGCGGCCACACGATCTACGCGCTGTTCGGCCGCGACGCATTCAAGATCGCACGCGCGTTCACGATCGTCGCGATCATTTACGTCGTGCTGAACCTGGAGCAGGCGGCCATCTGGACGCCGATGCTGATCCTGGTGATCTGCTTAGGCATTCACCACCCGCCGACAGCTGACGACACTGTGGAGCTTGACGACTTCCGCTGGATCCTGGGCGTGGCCTCGATGGCGATCCCGGTGCTGTGCTTCCCGCTGCAGGCGCTGCGGCAGTAGTGAGCGTTGCGTAAATACCCTCCCGCTGAAGCGGGCAGGAATAACGCGCTCAGGGAGCCAACAGTAATCGGCCGGGTGCCGCCAAATATCCTTTCACCTCGTTGAGGAACCGCGCCGCGGCGGCACCATCGACCACGCGGTGATCGTAGGTGATCGAAAGCGGCATCATCAGCCGCGGCTCGACCGACTCGCCGTCGACAATCTGCGGCATCACGCGGCTGCGGCCGCTGAGCAGGATCGCCACCTGCGGCGGATTAATAAGCGGAGTCGAATATGTGCCGCCCACCGAGCCCAGGTTGCTGATCGTGAATGTGCCCCCGCGCAAGAGCTCCAAATCGAACTTGCCTTCGCGCACGGCGGTGGCCAGCTCATCAAGCTCGGAAGCGATTTGGGCGATGCTTTTGCGATCTGCATCGCGCAGCACGGGCACCACGAGGCCGCGCTCTGTGTCTACCGCGATGCCGATGTTCACGTACTCCTTGTAAATAATTTGGTGCTCGTCCATGTCGACCGAGGAGTTGAGCAGCGGATGCCGTTTGAGCGCCGACGCGACGGCCTTGATCAAAAACGGCAGCGACGTGAGCTTGATGCCGCGATCCGCGTAGTCGGCCCTGCTTTGCTCGCGCATGTCCTCCAGCTCGGTGACATCGGCGTCGTCGAAATTCGTGAGCTGGGGAATCGTGGTGTATGATTGGACCATGTTGCGGGCGATGGTCTGACGCAGGCGCGACATTTTTTCGAGCCGCACGCCGCCGTACTCGTCGGTGTCGGCCGAGCCGGGCGGCGTGACTCCGCGGGGCATCGTGGCGGCGACTTGTTCGTTCGTCTCGCGCACGTGGGCGCGGACGTCTTCGGCCGTGATGCGACCGCCGGCGCCGCTTGGCCGCACGCGGCGCAGTTCGACGCCCAACTGCCGCGCGAGCCGCCGTACGGCGGGGCCGGCTGCTGCGGAGGCGTGGCCGTCGCCGGGCAC
>DASXWB010000630.1:0-1771 GCA_036503915.1 Lacipirellulaceae bacterium
CGCGTCACGTCCGTGTGGGGAGTCTTGACACAAAGCCCGAGCAAGCTCGGTTCGACATGCGATGTGCTGCCGAGGTACAGCCGCACTTTGCGGTAAAACCGATTGAAGGGCCGCGTGCCAAATCGCCAGGTCCGATTAGCCTGGCGCATCAACCGCCGCAGCAAGCGCGTAATCTCCTCGTCGTCCCGGGCTCGAGCGCCAAAGATCACTTGGCGGGCTATTCGGCCGAACAACACGTCGAAGTGCTTCCATTTGCACAAGGCGGGACCAGGAATCCGTTCCGGCTGAATTTCGCTGCGAACAATGCCTAGGAAAACACCACCCAGGCAGTGTGGGCCGCGGCCATAGTCGAGAACCGCGTCGTTGAAGCTGCGCCGCTCCCGCCACTCGTGGCCGCGTGAAATCGTCACGGCCCCGGGTTGAAAATGGCCCATGCCTTCGCGTTTGCTCTTTGGATCGGCGTAGATGTTTGGCGAGTTCGCGAGCACGCGCTCGACCGCAGCCTCATCAAGCAGCGCCAAAGTTTTCCTGGTCACCAAACGCACGTAAATGCAGTCGGCGCCATGCGTTTCTCGAAGCCGTTGATAAAATCGGACCGCGCCGGGATCTCGTTGAAATCGCGCAAAGAAGCTCACCCATCCTCGCCGGCGCGTGAACGTGCCCTGAAGCGCCAAGGGAAATACGTGGCAGGTGTTAAACACCACGTTTTCCCAGATCGAAGCGGAAGCCGTTGAACCGCTCATGTCGCCGTGCCCTCACGTTGAATTGGACGCATCCGATGAACGGCACGCCGAACCGTGCCAGCGCGCGAAATGCTGCTGCTGCGTGCGCGTATACGCGCCCCGATGGTAAAACTTGTCGTAAAACTCGAGATCCAGATGATGTGCTTGATGGGCCAGCGTCGTGCGCGTCGGGCCGTAGTGCGAGGGAAATCGGCCGTAGGTCTGGTAGAGATATGTGCAATAGTCGATCGTGGCCGCAATGCACTCTTCGCTGAAAGCTGGAATCTTGCCCTGGACAGCGGCCGGCTCTTTCCAGGAGCCGGCGAAGTGCGGAGCGAGCTGGGCATGGAAGGCGTTGTTGCGCTTGAATTGCACGTAGGCGAGGACGGCCTCCTCCATCGTGCGGAAATAAGGCGGGCAATACGGCTTGATGACGTCTTCGCCGCCGCTGCGCAGGCCCAGCCCATGCGGGAACGATTGATCGCGGCCGAGCAGCCGCAATAGAGCCCGCTGCAGGAAGCCGGCATTCATGATTTGCGACAAGCGCTGCGTGCCGGTCTGAAAGCCGAGCGCCTCAAGCCAGGCGGTTTCGGTCGCGGTTGCGAAGTGCGTCCAGCCGCCGAGACCCATCGCTTGCTCCATGAGCGACAAATTGTGCACCATAAAGGCCTGTTCGGCGAGCATGAATTCGACGATGACGGTTTCGAGAGCCCCGACTGTCATCACGCGATTTTGTTCGAGATCGTCGTTCAACCGGCCGCCGCGCGACCGGCCGAAACGGGCGATGCCGGCCGGCTTGAAGCTGTTGCGCTCGTCGAGAATGAAAAAGCCCATCTGCTCATCGAAAGCCGACAGCAGCACATTGATGTACATGCTGGATAGGTCGCAAATAGGCACGTAGTAGGTTGAGCCGGGAAGGTTGGTCGACCACTTATTGAACGAGAAAACATACGGTACTTCGCGCGGTACTCCGACTCGTCCTTCGCGAAGCTTCAGTCGCATTCGGTCGTACAGCTGCGCGAATGCGTGCGTCGAGGCCAACTGAGCCA
>DASXWB010000631.1:0-4865 GCA_036503915.1 Lacipirellulaceae bacterium
CGGGGTGTGCCGCATATCTCCTCAGCGCATCGGACACGACCCGCCGACGGTTAGGTTGCTATCTAATGCAGTTGCCGCAGTTTCTCCTCCCGGCTGCAGCGCCGACGACTTTTCAGCGGGTCAGCTATGCGCATTGGCCGCAGCGTGAAACAAAGCAAAGGGCGATTTGTGGTGAGTCAGAACGGCGTTGAGGTGGCGCTCAAGTTCGCGCCCGGCTTTCGAGGCAAGTTCGACATCTTCACAATTTCCGCCGCGGCCGACCAGATGCGGGCATCGGATTCACCGCTCGGCGACGAAGACACGGATCAGATCCGCAAATTGATCGAGCCCTTGCTTTCGCTCGCCTCGGGCGGTGAGAACGCAAACCTCAGCGCGAACGGCGGACGCGCCGTCCGGCTGGCCGCCGTTGCGCTGCGCAGTCTGGTGATTCTGCGATTCGGCCCGTCCGCAGGCGGCTATTCCCGACCGCTCACCAGTACCGCACCCCTGCTTGACATGCTCGCCTAACCGACGGCCCACGCTCGGCGAGTATATGTAGGCGTAAGCGCTTCTCACTTATTCGCTTGGCCGCCTCGCAGGGCGTCAATGAGCGACGCAATCTCCGCCGGCGTCAGCCGCTGCGCCGTCGTTTCTAGCATCTTGCGGAAGTGAGCTTGTCCACTCTCTTCGCTCGGGTACCCGATATTGTTCCCGTCGGCGCCGTTCGAGGTGATCAAGATCTTCCCCTCGGCGTCCAATACGGCGAACCAGGGGATGCCGCCGTCGGCTTCGCCGCGGAAGTCTTTCATGATTTCCTGAGCGCCGGTCCAGCGGTGGTCCATCTTCACAAGAATATAGTCGTCTTGCCAAACTTGCTTGTGCTTCTCCAAAAAGCGCGACAGCAGCCAGCACGGGCCGCACCAGGTGGCCGTCTCTTGCACGATCACCCGCTTGTTGTCGGCTTTCGCTTGCCGCAGTGCTTCCGCCAGCAGCGCGTTGGCGTCAAGGGGTTCCAAACTGTTCGCCTTTAAAACCGCTTGGAGCATTTCTTTTTGGACCTCGCCGTTCAGGCTCAGCGCGTCGGCGGGCATCTCCGCAAGCGCCTTCCCGTCCGCTTCGGCAACGACAAGCAGAAACGGGAGCTCACGGTTTTCGACGTCGATTTGAAGCCGGGACGCCAGTTCATTTGCGCCTGCTTGGTTTTCTCCAGACTTATCAATTGCGAGAACCTGAAAGTGATCAAACAAGCCCGACAGCACATCATCTTCGTAACGCAATTCGAGGATACGCTTTGCCGTGCTATTATCCGCGGCAGCGAACAGAACTAAAATCTGCTGCCGCGAAATCTTCGCGTCGGCAAGCGCGGCTTCGAATCGCTCGACGGGTGTTTTAGTGACGGCAAACGCCCGGGCGGCGCGCTCCGCGGGCGTCAAAGCAAGCCGCAGCGGCGCAAGCCGCAAATCGCCGAGATCGATTTGGCTGGCGTCCTCCGGCGTGACGTTTCCGACACCGCGCCAACTCACGTTGTTCGGGTCGTCGTTCACATGCACCGTGGCGCTGATTTCATAGCGCTGACCAACAACCAATTCAGTGAGCGAGAAAGCGCCATCCTTGTTCGTCATCGCTTTTCCGCCGAAACTGGGGCGCCAATGCGCATCATCGTCGCCCAAGGGGACCTTCACGCTGTACACGATCTCGCGGCCTGCCAGCGGCAAGCTATTCCTTGCGTCGATCAGTCGCCCATTCGCCGTCGCCATCGGCTGGACCGCGATCATCGCGGTTTCATCATCCGGCCCGATCTCGACAACGCCGGCCAACTTTTTGTCGCTGCTGCGCGCATGGATCACCGTGCGGTGCAACTCGCGCTCGACTTCGAACCGGCCGGCTTCGTCGGTTTCGGCCAGCATGTCGCGGCCGGCCAGGTCGTGCCGATAGATGCCGACCACCCGCGCACCCGCCACCGGCTCCTGCGATTCAGCGTCTACGACCATTCCTGCGAGAATTCCCTTCTCAGGTCGCTCGGCGTGAAAATTGAACTCCTTTTCGGGCTCATCGACAATTTCAAATTTCTCGACCGCGCTCTGCTGCGGGCCGCGGATGTCGAACTTGCCCCCGCCGACAAACAGTTCGTACTCGCCGTTTTCGTCCGACGACGTGCTATGAACAATGATGGGCTGCACCCACAGGTTGCTCTCTTCCGGGTTGGGCAGCTCGACGCCCTCCATGTTGTTGGCATCCTGGCCGTACTGATACACATAAATCGGCTGGCCTTTCACAGGCTTCCGCTCGGCGCCGAGCATCACGCGGCCGAAGATTCGCGTCGCTGGCCGAAGCACGAAATCGAGATTCCCGAGCGGCTTTCCCGGCCACACGGCAAAACCGGTTTGCGGCTGACTGGCCCTCTTGTCGTCCTTCACGATTAGCAGGTAAACCATGTTGGGAGCCGCCTTGATCGTGTAGCGGCCATTCGCGTCGGTTCGCACCTCCTCACGAAAAGAGTCGATTGAATAGCCGTTGCCGCTGGCAGCGATCGTCATTCCGGCCGCGGGCGAACCATCGGCAAATGTCACTCGGCCGCCAATCGGCGTGAGTCGCTCAAGCTTGATCGTCAGCGCGCCGTCACCCGTCTTGGGATCATAAGTGCCACGCTGGCGCGCATGGTCGTCGCTGACAGGCCAAAGCTGGATCAATTGTTCCTGCCAATGAGGAATCCAATCGAAGACCGCGACACCCTCGCTGTCGGTGGTCGCTTTCACCGTGTCCACGAAATAGGACAAGTTGATATCTTCCGGCTGGTCGGGTTTCTTCAGGAGCCATGGGTACACCGTGAGCCCCTCAAGCGGCGTGTCGTCTGATTCCACAACGCGCACGCGCAGCGGCCGCGTGCCATCGAGCGCCAGCGTAATCGGCCCATCGGGCAGCGCGGGCGGCTTGGCGTTCTTGTCGCCCCTCTGGTCGAACGGCAATACAAACGCGCGGTAATCAAAGCCATGCCCATGCTCGAGCGCGTAGATGAAGGCAACGTGCGCATCGTGCGCCACGTCAAAACGGACGCGGCCGCCTTCATCCGTTTTCCCGTCAGACAGGCTGTGATACTCCGTGCGAATGCCGGCCTTCGCTCCGGGAACCGGTCGGCCATCCCCATCGATGACATGCAGCTCAACGCGCCGCGCGGGGCGCAGCTCGAGCTTGATGTCGCCGCCCGCCGCGCTATCTTCCCAAGGCAATTGATGCTGAGCCTGCCGCCGGCCGCCGTCGGCGCTCGCCCGAACAAGCCGGCCCGCGATCCGTTCACTCGGCACCGTCAACTTGAATCGCCCCGCACGATCACTGACGACATCGTCCCGACCCTTGTGCCATTCCACCCAAACACTGGCGCCCGCCAGGGGCGCGCCCCGCTCGTCGACAACCATTCCGCCGATGGATAGTTGATCTTTGCCATGCTTTATCTCGTCGCCGCCCGACGAGGCGGCCAGCACACTGAAAAGCACAAGGATTGAAAGGCAAGCCGTCTCAAAGAAGCGCTTCCGCATGATCGACTCCTAGCGCGGTTTGGATACGGGCTGATGAATGGTCGCCGCAAAACGCGAGACATTCCTTCTGCGACGCATGGCGAACCTCGTTGCCAGGCGCACGGCCATCGCGAGCAGTTGCGGCGCAGCCAGTCTATAACCGCAACCAGGTAATTGCAAAGAAAGCGCAATCGGCCGCAGAATCAAGCGTGCCGGGCATCGATTTGCCTCAGCCGGCACAGCAACATAATAGCGCTGCTAACAAGCATCACCACGAAGCCCGGTTCAGGCACTGCCGACGAAGACCCAATTGACCTGCTCGCGTCGGCGACGCCGGTGAGGCCGAAGTTCGTGCGCCACAAGTCGTATTCCTCTTGGCTGCCGTCATTCTTGCGCCACACGACGTAGTCGGCCGCGTCGAAGATGCCATCGGCGTTAAAGTCGCCCGGTTGAGTGGGGCGAATCAAAAAAGCGGTCGGGTTGAAAGCGCCGGCCGATAACGGGTTGAAGCTTTGGTAGCGCACTTCGTCGATCCAACCGTTAAACAGATAGGCTCCCTCATCGCTTGTTCCAGTAGCCTGACCGCCCAACCAGAATCCGCCTTTGGCCGTTGTCGGCAAGGGGTCGGACGTTGTTTCATGCACAAGCTTGCCATCGTAGAAATACGAGGCAGTGCCCAACGACTGAACGTACGCCAGGTGATGCCACTGGCCCACAGTGGCCGGGCCGAGGACCCGCTGAAACGTGCCGCCAATTCGGGCCACATACTCTTCGCCCTCCATGAACAACCCAAAGCCGCTCGTCTCCGGGTCGCCGTTGTACGCCAGCAGATCGGTTTGAAGGGCGTCGAGGAACGAAGGCCCGCGTTTGACCCACGCTTCCAGCGCGTAGCCTTGCTCAACCATCGAGAGTGAATCCTCTCTGCCATAGAAGCCCGGGAACGCCGGTCCGCCGAGACCTTCGTTGGCAAACGCCATCGATAGCTTGCTTTCCCAAGGACCGCGTGGCGGCACGTCGGCCGAATACCGCGGCGAGCCGAAGCGGTCGAGGTCCAGTTCGTCGCCAAACGAATCCTGCGTCGGATCGTTGCCGATCACGCCGGGAGTCGCCCCCGGATCGTCATCGCCCAAACGATAATAGGCCCCGCGAATGAAGGCGGCCGCGAAGGCGTTTTGCGGAACGCCGAGCAAAAACGCCAGACCAAGAAAGACCGAAAGCCATCGAGCAGCCGACATGATCATCCCCTCCTGCCGTAAGGGACGAAAGCTGATCAGCAAAGGCGCCCCCAAACAACCCGACGTCGACCGTCGAATTATACCTGATGCCGTTCGAATCGTCACTTGCCGGGAAGATTCAAGCAAATCGCCTCGACAG
>DASXWB010000632.1:0-3511 GCA_036503915.1 Lacipirellulaceae bacterium
CGTTTCCCTCCCGGCGAATGCTTCAACGAAAGTCGTTACCGGCTCCCGTCCTTCGGGGGAGGCCGAAGTGATTGGCTAAATCTTCTTCGTAGGACTCTTGCAATCCCAATTCCAAACCGGTTTATCCCGGCACACTCTGACATCTGCTATCTAACATCACACATCTGACATCTTACTGCTGCTCTCCAATCACGTCGTTCAGCACGTCCTCCGCCACGTAGATCGGCAGCGGCGGATCGCAGGTCACGGCGACGGCGATGGCGTCGCTCGGTCGGGCGTCGATTTCTACCAGCTCGCCGTCATGACGCACGCGCAGCTTGGCAAAATACGTGTGCTCGCGCAGTTCGCTGATCACGACGTCTTGAAACTCAGCGCCCAGCGATTCGACCGAGTTGACGAGCAGGTCGTGCGTCAGCGGCCGCGGCGCTTCGAAACCCTTTACGCGCCGGTCGATGCTTGTTGCCTCGAAAATGCCGATCAGGATCGGGAACGTGCGCGTTCCATCGATTTCTCGGAGATAGATCACCTGCTGCTCATTGATCTCGCTGATGATGATCCGGGACAATTCCATCGCGACGGGCATGGCGGCGATCCTGTTATCGGTGCGTCGAGCGTTTCAGCTCGACGGAGGTTTACGATTGGTTGTCGGTTAATACCGACTCGACCGGCCCTATAAATTCGATTATAGATAACGTAATCATTCCGAGGCCAGTAGACGGCCAAATTGGGGATGGCGCGCGATGTTGGGTCGCTGGACTCGAAGTCTCATCTGGAATCCCTACGCACATGCCTGTCGTGTGGTGCCTTTTTGGCCTTTCAAGGCCAAAGTCACAACGCCAACGTCCGGCGTGACCTGCATCCGCATCGATAACGCAGTGACTCGCTTGTTGAGCAAGCTGGCGGGCGGCTACGACTACGCCGTCTGTTATCTCGTCGACGATACCTTGCTGGTGGACACGGGCTTTCCCTGGGCGCGGCGATGTTTAAAGAAGACTCTCAGCGCACTGGGTGCCGACAAATCGATCAGCCATGTGGTCAACACGCACTATCACGAAGACCACACCGGCAACAACGACTTGCTGGCCGAGATGACCGGCGCAGCGATCCTGGCTCACCGGCTAGCTGTGCCAGAGATTCGTTTTCCTCCCAACTTGCCTTGGTATCGCAGTTTCCTGTTCGGCCCTTCCACCACCGTTGATGTTGCGGTGCTCGAAGGCGAAGTTCGCACACCGCATCACCGATTCGAAGTTCTCGAAACGCCAGGGCATTGCCCGGGCCATATTTGCCTCTTCGAGCCGAATGAGCGGTGGTTGTTTGGCGGCGATCTGTATATCGCTGCCGATCTGGACAGCCAGTTGCGGGATGCCGACGGCCCGCTATGGATCGACAGCTTACGGCGTGTTCTAGAGCGGCGCCCGAGATGGCTCTTCGACGCGCATGGCGTTGTCGTTCAGGGCGAGGCTCAGGTAACGGCGCTGTTGGCGCGAAAGCTCGAATTCCTCGAAACCATACAGCGCCGTGTAGCCGCAGCCGCCGGGTCGGCGCAAACGATCAGCGAGTTGACCCGCAAGGTATTCGACCAGCGAGATTTGAAGCACTTTCTCTCGCAAGGCGAAGGCTGGATGTCGATCATCACGGCGTCAGATTTTTCACGCTGCCACGTAGTGAAATCGTTTCTGCGCGCCGCGAATTGACTGAGACCATGGTGCGCTCCGTCCGTTGCCCTACGTCAGCTTTTTGAGGGCGGCTTCGACCGAAGCCAGTTGGCTGCGTAATTCGTCCAGTTTGGCGCGCTGCTGGTCGACGACTTCCGCTGGCGCTTTTTCCACGAAGTTTTTGTTGGCCAGCTTGCTTTCAATGGAGCCTATCTGCTTGAGAAGGTTATCGCGCTCTTTCTCCAACCGTTTTCGTTCCGCTTTCGTATCGATGAATCGGCTGACGTCGACATGGACTTCGATGGGCCCATGCCGGCCGGCAAGTGTGCGACTGGCTGCCACCTGGGGCGCGCCTGAGTTTGGGCCAACCTCGATTGCAGTCGCTCGGGCCATCTGTGTGAAGTAGGGTTGCATCGGCCGCAGCAGGCCGGCCGTCGCCCCGTCACAGCGCACCGAAAATGTCAGCTCTTCGCGTTGTTGGATGTTCTGCGTCTGGCGGATTTCGCGCACCGCGCCGAGCACCGCCTGAAAATCGGCGAACTGTTGTTCGATGGAAGCGTCCTGATGTTTGGCGTCAGCGATCGGCCACGGCGCTATGCAGATGCTTTCGGCGGCCTCACTTCCCCTCCCTTTTAGGGAGGGGCCAGGGGAGGGTTCGACCGCGGCCGGAAGGCTGCGCATTGGCGCCACCTTTCCCAACAACTGCCACACTTCCTCCGTCAAAAACGGCATCATTGGGTGCAATAGCCGCATCAGCACGTCGAGCCCGTGCGCTAGCACGCGCTGTGCCACTTGTGCTTCACGTAGCCGCGTGTCTCCGACACGCGGATCATCCGAGTCTCGAAGAGACTCGGCTACGTGGGCGAACCGGGCCTTGGTCATCTCCAGATAAAAGCTGCAGAACTCGTTCCACGCGAAGTCGTACAGCGTGCGAGCCGCGTCGGCGTAGCGGTAACGCTCCAGCGCGTCCGTAACCTGCTGGGTCACAGTCGCAAGACGCGAGAGCAGCCATCGGTCTTCGAGCAATAGATCGGCGTCGGAAAAACCCCCGGCGGAGCCGGGGGCTGTCGACCCAACGGAGGCATCGTACCCTTCAAGGTTGATCAGCGAGAAGCGGGCCGCGTTCCACAGCTTGTTGGCGAAGTTCCGGCCCAGCTCGAACCGCTCGCTCACCACGGCCCCGCGCGGCAGGGCCTTGTCCTCCGGCTTCTCCGCCCACTGCGTGCAGAAGGCCTCTCCGCACTTCTCGCATTCAATCCGCGGCAGCTGCCGATTCTTCTTGGTCTGCGCAAACTGCGCCCCGCAATGCGGGCACTCGAAGTCCACCGGCAACTTCACGTCCTGCGTGTCCGTCGTGAGATGCGCCAGCCCGAACCGCAGCGCATCGGCCCCGAACTTCTCGATGATATCGATCGGATCGACGCCGTTGCCCTTCGACTTAGACATCGTCTCGCCGTAGCCGTCGAGAATCTTGGGCGTGATGTACACCTCGTGAAACGGCACGTCGCCCACGTTATACAGCCCGGCCAGCACCATCCGCGCTACCCACAGCGTGATGATGTCGCGCGAAGTGATCAGCACGCTTGTCGGATAGAACTTTTTCAGCTCCGGCGTCTCATCCGGCCAGCCAAGCGTCGAATGCGGCCAGAGGGCGCTGGAGAACCAGGTGTCGAGGACGTCGGATTCGCGCTCAAAGTCGATTTTTTGGAGCTCGTCATTAAGACCAGCGATATCCCGCCTTAAGCACAAATAGATCTGCATAGTTAGAGATTGCAGCTCTTTAACCGTACGAATACTTATGATGTTTCCGTCAGGATCCTTGTCGATTCCAAATTTCTTCAGTACGCCGGCAAGCT
>DASXWB010000633.1:0-2428 GCA_036503915.1 Lacipirellulaceae bacterium
CGGGCGCGGGTTTAGTAACATTTTTGGTAACAGGCGATGGCGGGTCGTCGGGGGACCCCACGCCTTCCCAAATGTTTACCACGCCCTCCGGCTGTCATTGCGCCGGAGAACATGAACTATCTCGCCCTTGTCGATTTCCTAAATTGAATGTTACCTTGGGTGTACAGGGACTGGAGACGCAACAATGGCCGGCAAACCACGAACGATGCTTAAGCGGGTTAGCGAACTGGTGGCCTATGCCGACGCCTTTGGTGCGCAGCTCTACGCCATCACACCGAGCCAATATCTCGAGCGGCATGATTCAAGTGATCCACTGGCTGCTGCTTGGCTAGACGCCTTGGAGCGGGCGGCACACAGCTTACATGCCGTCAGTGCGCTGAAAACTCTACTTGCCGAGAAGGTCGCGAGGGCGGAAGCCGCTGCGGCAACTGCGGACTTCGATTTGGTCCGCCGTTAACCCGCCTCTGCTCCATCTCGCGCGTGCGCGCGCGACGGCGACAATGAGATTGTCTCCGTGGCTGGCGCCGTCGCCGATTGCGGCCCCCTCTTCCAAGGGGCATAATCCAGTATTTGGCCGCAAGGATTCGCATCTAATCAGTGCCACCGGCTAAGCGATCAAGTTCTATGGCCAAACGAGCGAAGAAGGCGGCAAAAAACGGCGCCAACGGTGCAAACCTCGGATTCGAGGCCGATATGTGGCGGGCCGCCGACGCCCTGCGCTCCAACATGGACGCCGCCGAGTACAAGCACGTCGTGCTGGGCCTGATCTTCCTCAAGTACATCTCCGACGCCTTCGAGGAGCAGCACGCCAAGCTCCTCGCCGACAAGAAGAGCGGGGCCGACCCTGAAGACCCCGATGAATACCGGGCAGTCAATATCTTCTGGGTCCCGCCCGAAGCCCGCTGGACGTACCTCCGCGGGCGCGCCAAGGATCCCAAGGTCGGCAAGATCGTCGATGATGCCATGCTGGCCATCGAGCGCGACAATCCGTCGCTCAAGGGCGTTCTGCCAAAGGACTATGCCCACCCGCGGCTCGACAAGCAGCGGCTCGGCCAGCTCATCGACCTCGTGGGCAACATCGGCCTGGGCGACAAGGAGAGCCGCTCCAAAGACATCCTGGGCCGCGTCTACGAATATTTCCTCTCCCAGTTCGCCAGCGCCGAGGGCAAGAAGGGAGGTCAGTTCTACACGCCCCGCTGCGTCGTGCGTGTGCTTTTCGAGATGCTCGCCCCGTACCGTGCTTCTGGTAAAGGCGGCCGCGTGTTCGACCCCTGCTGCGGCTCCGGCGGCATGTTCGTGCAGAGCGAAAAGTTCGTCGAGGCCCACGGCGGCCGCATCGGCGACATCAGCATCTACGGCCAGGAATCGAACCACACCACGTGGCGGCTGGCCAAGATGAACCTCGCTATCCGCGGCATCGACGGCAACCTCGGACGCGAGCAGGCCGACAGCTTCCACCGCGACCTGCACCCCGACCTCAAGGCCGACTACGTGCTGGCCAACCCGCCGTTCAACGACAGCGACTGGCGCGGCGAACTTCTCAAGGAAGACAAACGTTGGCGCTTCGGCACGCCACCCGCCGGCAACGCCAACTACGCCTGGGTCCAGCACTTCATCCACCACCTCGCCCCCACCGGCCTGGCCGGCTTCGTTCTGGCCAACGGCAGCATGTCATCGAACCAATCGGGCGAAGGCGAGATTCGCAAGAACATCATCGAGGCCGACCTCGTTGACTGCATGGTCGCGCTTCCCGGCCAACTCTTCTACAGCACGCAAATTCCGGTTTGCCTGTGGTTCATCGCCCGTGACAAGAAGAACGGCCCACGCTCCCCTGGGGGAGCCGGAGGGGGAAGACACCGTCGTGATCGCCGCGGCGAAGTCTTGTTCATCGACGCCCGTAAACTGGGCACGCTGATCGACCGCGTTCACCGCGAGCTATCCGACGACGACATCGCCAAGATCGCGAGCACCTATCACGCCTGGCGCGGCGACAAGGACTGCAAGGCGAAATACGCAGATGTCCTCGGCTTCTGCAAATCCGCCACGCTCAACGACATTCGCCAACACGGCCACATCCTTACGCCCGGCCGCTATGTCGGCGCGGCCGACGTCGAAGACGATGGCGAGCCGTTCGACGACAAGATTAATCGCCTCACCGCCAAACTCCGTGCGCAAGCTGCCGAGTCCGCCAAGCTCGACAAGCTCATCTGGGCCAACTTGGAGGAGATCGGCTATGGGCGCTGAGGATTGGAAGCGCGTTCGAATCGCCGATCTCGGCCCGATCGTTACGGGGCGCACGCCACCCGGTACGCGGCCAGAGTATTTCGGCGATGGTATCCCATTCATTACGCCGACTGACCTGAATGGTCAGCGATCTGTCGCGACAGCGCTTAGACGCCTGTCTGATGACGGTGCCCGGGAAATGGCG
>DASXWB010000634.1:0-8967 GCA_036503915.1 Lacipirellulaceae bacterium
TGGCCGCGCGATTTGGTGAAAATGGTTGGATCGTGATTCCCAACACGCTGCACCTGGAGACGCTCTATGCCAGCCCCGACCTGCGCGAGGCGCTACAGGCGAATCCGATTTGCGAAGTCGAGCGAGAGCCGGTGGAAGTCAGGTTTGCAGGTGGCCGACACCAGTTGGAATTCAGCTGATCAATACCGTTGAATATCTTTACTCTTGTCGCGTGCGCTGATTAATCCTTCGCCGCACCGACTCGAATCGCCATGCGCCGAATACCGCCACAATCACACCCATGACGATGAACAACCACGCCGTAATTACGACGGCCGGCGTCTCGACAAACAGCTTGAGCGCCGTCGCGCCGGCGACGATGAGCATGAACGCCGTGCGAATGTAGGCCAGCAAGGTCCGCTCATTGGCCAGTCGCGTGCGGTCCAGCGCCAAATGATCGCGGAGGATGAGCTCGTCGGCGCTGGATAGGTCGTCGGCCATGGTGAATGGCAGGCATTGTATCGAATTCGAGGGCCTACAGCGCCCGTCGGCGAGCTCCGCCCGGCCGACGTCGCCGCTGAGCACCGCGCGTCTGGCCGTTGCCCTGGCCACTTGAACCATGAGCTCCTTGGATCTGCTGCGCGGGCCGCTGCCGCTTCGTGGAACCGCGCTCCGCGTTACGCATTCTCTCATGTGGTCGGCGCGATCGGCTCACCTGATGGTCGCCATGGTCAGTTGCAGCCGGTCGCGTTGCCTCGTGCGGGTACTCCGGCTGGTCCTGCTCAATCGTGATCTTCTGCCGCGTGAGCCGCTCGATGTCGCGAAGCTGTCCGCGTTCGTCGCGTCCGCAGAAGGATGTGGCAATGCCCGTCGCACCAGCCCGGCCTGTGCGGCCGATGCGGTGCACGTACATCTCCGGCACATCGGGCAGATCGTAATTCACGACGTGCGAAATGCCGTCTACGTCAAGCCCTCGCGCGGCCACGTCGGTCGCCACCAGCACGGGCGGCCGATTCGATTTGAAGGCGTCCAGCGTGCGCTGCCGGATGCTCTGGCTCTTATTGCCGTGAATCGCCAGCGCGCGGATGCCCGACTGCACCAGTTTTTTCACGATTTTGTCAGCCCCATGCTTGGTGCGTGCAAAAACCAGCGTTCGGGTGTACGCCGTGTTTTGCAAAAAGTGCGCGAGCAGTTGCGGCTTGTGTCGGGGCTCGACCAGATACACCGATTGCTCCACGAGCTCGATCGGTGTCGCAACGGGCCCGACCTGAACGTGCACCGGATCGCGGAGCCATTCGGCGGCCAGCTTGCGAATTTCCGCCGGCATCGTGGCGGAGAACATCAAGGTCTGCCGAGCCTTCGGCACGGCCGCCACGATTCGCCGCAGCGGCACGATGAAGCCCATGTCCAGCATCTGGTCGGCTTCGTCGAGGATGAGGATCTCGACATTGCGAAGGTCGATGTAGCCCTGCTCCATGAGATCCAGGAGGCGACCGGGAGTCGCGACAAGAATGTCGACCCCGTTGGCGAGAGCGCGGACCTGAGGCCCTTGGCCCACGCCGCCGTAGACGACGGTGTATCGCAGGCCGGTGAACCGGCCATAGGCGGAAAAGCTCGCGCCGATTTGTGCGGCCAGCTCGCGCGTGGGCGCGAGAACAAGCGATCGGATCGGGCGGCGACTGTGCTTGCGCGGCGCGGAGTTGTCTTTGCGCGCAACTTCGTCTTTCGCACTCAAACGGTGCAGCGTGGGCAGCGCGAACGCGGCCGTTTTGCCCGTCCCCGTCTGGGCGCAGCCCATGAGATCGCTACCGGCGAGCACCGGCGGAATGGCTTGAATCTGGATTGGCGTGGCCGTGTGATAGCCCTCGGCGCGCACAGCGCGGAGCAGCGAATCGGCCAGGCCGAGATGATCGAAACTTGTCATGAAAATACTCTCTATCTTCCTGCGAAGAATGTGCTTTGCCGTGCGGGCAGACTGCTCGAACGGAGCGTCGTCGCAAGGCTAAATGCTGGATGGCTCAACCGCCGAAACGCTCGGCAGGAACCGAAGGAGCAAGAAAATCAGTCGCGGTCGTGAGCAAGATATCGGGGCCGCATAAATCGCCCCGCGTAGCCGCTGCAATCGAATTTGAATGAACCGAGCCTCGGCCGTAGCCGATGCCGGTCTCGCACCTAAGTTGTCAGAAGGATAGCACAAAGGGCCGGCGGGTCAAGTGCGATTGGCATGCATATCTATATCGCGGCATGGAATCAGTGGTTTGTGGGAGGCGTCTCTGACGCCGATTACACGCATTTCCACGCAGAATCGGCGGCGGAGACGCCTCCCACACCAGACCATAAGGTGAACCACATCATTTCGCCAGATCGACTGCAATGATTTCCTTGTCGTTGCGAACGTACATGCGTTTGTTGGCGAATGCCGGCATGCACCACACGACCTCGCGGCCGAAGGCAAAATTCGTCGGCTCGATGACGTTGGCGCGGTCAATTTCCTCATAACCTTCCGGCGTGAGATTGGCGATGATCACCTCGCCGCTGTCGTTGAACAGCCAGTAGCGGCTGCCCGAATCGCCCTTGTCGAACGATGAAGGCGGTGCCCGAATTGGCCGGCCGCTCGCTGATTGGTTTGGTCGTTTCCCACAGCCGCCGGCCGCTGGGCAACTCGACGGCGTAGAGACGCCCGCTGCCGTCGACCCCGTACATGATGCTGCCGTCGACGAACGGCTGCACGTTGATCGGCGAGATGCCGTGCTGCGGCTTGTCGCGCCACACGATTTCGGCGGCCGGCGATTGGCCGTCGAGTTCTACAAGCAAGTTTTTCTGGTTGAAACCGCCCACGAACAAGTAATTGCCTGAGAGAACGGGCGACATGATGATCGAGCCGCTGGTGGCTTCGTAGGGCACGGACCAATACTCGCGGCCGCTCTCGGGATCGACCGAGGTAACCGCATCCACGCGCACCAGGATGAGCTGTCGCTTCCTGCCGGCTTGGATGATCGTTGGCGGCGAATAGCCCTGCTCCCGTGAAGTCAACTCGCTCCAAATTTCTTGGCCCGTGTTCTTATTGAAGGCGACCGCATGAGATCCCGCGCCGCCGGCGACGCAAATGAGTTTCTCGCCGTCGATGAGCGGATGGCCCGCATAGCCCCACAGCGCCGTTTTCGTGTTGTATTCCCGCGGCAAGTTCTTTTGCCAGAGGATGCTGCCTGTGCTCGCGTCGAAGCAGAACAGGTGGCCTTCGGCGCCAAGCGTGTATACTTTGCCGCCGTCGACAATTGGCGTGCAGCGCGGCCCGGCCGGGTAGGAGATGCTGTACTTCACAGGGTACTCGTGGCGCCAGATTTCGTCGCCAGTTGCTTCCTCGAGGCATAGCACCCGCTCGCTGCCGGTGAATTCATTGCGGTCAAAGTTGTCGACCCTCACATTCTCATTCGTCGCATAGTCGGTGACGTAGACCTTGCCGCCGGAAACGGCCGGGCCGGCGTAGCCACCCGCTATCGGCACGCGCCACACGACGGGCGGCCCGCCCTCGGGAAACTTTGAGAGCAGCCCCGTCTCGCGCCACACGTTGTCGCGCTGGGGGCCCATCCATTGCGGCCAGTCGTCGGCACGGCTTGCGGCGATGGGTGGCAGAATGAGCAGGCTAAGCATGAATGCGAATCGTTTCATCATTGTCATCCTCGGTTGGATCCCGGCGTCGAAATTCGTTGGTGACAGTCGGATACGTTCTGGCCGCCGGATTATAAAGTGCGATCGATGGCCCCGCTAATGGCTCAAAAACCCGCGTTGTTATTGCCAGTACGCATAGCTAGAATCACCGCCCTTTGTAAGGTGGGGCGTTTCGATCACAGAACACCTTCTTTATGAATCCCATCCTTTGGACGATCCTGCTGCTCACGGCCTCGAATGTGTTCATGACGTTCGCGTGGTACGCGCACCTGAAGCATTTGGGGCATAAGCCGCTCTTGGTTGCCGTGCTGATGAGTTGGGGCATCGCCTTCTTTGAGTATCTCATCCAGGTGCCGGCCAACCGAGCCGGCTTCGGGCAACTATCGCTGCCGCAACTCAAGATGCTCCAGGAGGTGATTACGCTCGGCGTGTTCGTGCCGTTCAGCGTGTACTACATGCATCAGCCGGTTCGCTTGGACTTTCTCTGGGCCGCACTCTGCCTGTGCGGCGCGGTGTTCTTCATGTTCCACGGCCTGCCAATCAGTGGATGACACGCAAAAGTTGAAGTTGTCTCACGCAAAGGCGCCAAGGCGCAAAGTCGGGGATCACGTCTTCTTTGCGCCTTCGCGCCTTTGCGTGAGACTTCCTTTGTCGAAAATCATCACGGCGATTCCCAGGCGCGCTTTTCTCGGAGAACTTGCTCCAGGACTTCTTCCCAATTGTTCGCACGCGGACCGTCAAGTTTCTCGTTGGTTGAGTTGGTGAAGACGATCGTCTTTTGGCCCTCGGCCCTCAGGCGCTCGACGTTTGCCGGCGAGTCTTCAATGTACAGGTCGGCACCGACGGCCGTTTTCTGCTGCATGAAGCACAGGTCCCAATAGGGAATGTCGTGGCGGTCGAGCCACTGGATCGTCTGGCTCACCGCGACCTGATGGAAGTATTTGATGAACAGGCGGTGCGTGATGATGCGGATACGCACGCCTTCGATCGAGAGCCGCCGCAGTGCTTGCGGCGCACCTGTCATTGGCGGCATCTTCAGGAACAGCTCTCGCTGCGTCACTGCAAAGCGGTGCAGCCGTTCGTAACCGCCGGGCGCCTCGTCGACGCCCCACTCCACGAGCCCCCACGAAACCTGTGGCGTGAGCGAATCCAGCGCCACGCCCAGCCATTCGGCGGCGATCGGCCGCAGGCCGCCGTAGAAATCGGCCACCACGCCGTCCAGGTCGACGCCGAAAACGAAGGCACGTTCCGTCATGACGCATCCATGGTATCGACAAGTACGCGACCTACATGCGCAACATCATGGTTCGCAGCTCGCGTCGGAATGGGTCGAAGACTAATCCGAGATTTTCGAGGGTCACCACGCCTAATAACGGCTGATCGTCGCCGACCTCGCCCAGAACGACAGGAGTGTGAGAACTACCCTCGGGTAACTCAATGAAGCATTCCGAAATGTTGCGTTTAATGAGTGTGCCGTCGGCGAGCGAAAATTGCATCGTGCGTTGGGGTTGTAGACCGAGTGCGCGCCAAACCGGTTCTGGTAAAAGCGTGTAGGAGGCACCGCTATCAACTAGGAATCGCAGCTCTTCGCTGTGACCGCTTGGACCAGTGACTTTCCCGTCGACGTAGGTGATGCCCATATCTTCGCCCCGAGATGTGTGATCCACACTTGCATGCTATTGTATTCCAGCAATCGGCTTCCAAATAGCGGGTGCCGGATCACGACTCGCCAAGGAACTTCTGCATGACATCCGGCGGCGCTGGGGCATACGTGCTTGGCTCCATCGAGCAGCTGGCGCGGCCTTGGCTGAGGCTGCGCATGGCGCTGGAGTAGCCGAACAGGTTGGCGAGCGGCGCTTCGGCGTGCAGCATGGTGGCGTTGCCGCGCGAGTCGGTGCTATGGATGATCGCGCGCCGTTGCTGCAGGTCGCCCAGGAGGTCGCCGGCGTGCTCGGCGGGCGTGCTGATTTCGAGCTTCATGATGGGCTCCAAGAGCACCGGCCCGGCCGCGCGGAGCGCCTGATCGAATGCGTGGTTTGTCGCCGTGCGAAAGGCGATCTCCGATGGGCCGCTCTCGGCCACTGAGCCGCCGAGCACCGTGGCCTTGATTCGCAGTAGCGGGAAACCCAACAGCCCGCCGCCCTGCCCTGCGCTTTCCAGCTCTTCGAGAACGACATCCAGCATTTCGCTGGGTAGACCGTGATCGAGGATATTGGTGACGGTGACGGGGGCCACGCCCTTCTGGAACGGTTCCAGCCGAATGCGCACTTTGGCCGCGTGCTGCACGCCTTGGATCATGCGGTTGCTTTCGCCCGTGACTTCAGCGGCCCGTTCGATCGTTTCGCGGTAGCTTACGCGCGGCTTGTGGACTTTCACGTTAAGGCGATAGTCGCGGAGCAGCCGGTGCTGGATCACCTCCAAGTGCAGCTCGCCCATGCCGCTGATGAGGGTCTGGCCGGTTTCGGGGTTTTCGGCCGCGCGGAACGTCGGGTCCTGCTTGCGGAGCATCTCCAGCGTATCGCTGAGTTTTTTGCGGTCGTCGGTGCTCTCCGGCTCGATCGCCATCGAGATGACTGTCTCGGGAAACTCGATCGACGCCAGCAGGATCGGCTCGCGCGTGTCGCACAGCGTATCGCCGGTGATCGAGTCGCGCAGGCCGATCACTCCGACGATGTCGCCTGCCCGCGCGCCGTCGAGCTGTTCGTCTTTCTTGCTGGCGTGGATCCGCCAGAGCTGGGCGACGTTTTCTTTCTTGTCGCGCGTGGAATTCAGTACGCGGCTGTTGGGCTCGAGCTGGCCCGAGTAAATTCGTACCCACGCCAGGTCGCCCGTCTTGTACGGCTGCACTTTGAACACCAGCCCGCAGAAGGGCTCGGCCGGGTCAGGCTTGCGGCGAATTTTCTTGGCCTCGCCGGCAGCCGCCTCGGCTGCTTTACCCTTGCCCTTTACCTTCAGATCGATGCCCTCAACGGGCGGCACTTCGCCCGGATTCGGCAAGTACGCGGCCACCGCATCGAGGATCGGCTGCACGCCCATGCCGTGCAGCGCCGAGCCGCACAGCACCGGCTGAATCTGCAAGTGCACGGTGGCATCGCGCAACACTTTGCGAATCAGCGGTTCTGGAATCGGCTCCTCCGCGAGCGCAAGCTCCATGAGCTCGTTGCTGTAGTCGTAAAGTGATTCCAAAAGCCGCTCGCGCCACAGTTGCGCTTCGCTGGCCACTTCGGTGTCGGTGATATCCAACTCGATGATCTTGTTGCCTTCCTTTCCTTCGGGAAAGGCGAGCTGCTTCATCTTCACCAGGTCGATGATGCCGCGAAACGGGTTGGCCGTGTGGGTGGGCCCTTGTCCGACAGGGATTTGCAGGGCCACCGGCCGGCCCCCTAGCCGATTCTCGATCTCTTCGAACACGGATTCGAAGTTTGCCCCTTCGCGGTCCATCTTGTTGATGAACGCCAGTCGCGGCACATGGTATTTGTTGGCCTGCCGCCACACCGTTTCGCTCTGTGCCTCGACGCCCTCGCGGGCACTAAACACAATTACTCCACCGTCGAGCACGCGCAGGCTGCGCTCGACCTCCGCCGTGAAGTCGACGTGGCCGGGCGTGTCGATAAGGTTGATGACGACGTCCTTCCAGGGAAACTGCACGCAGGCTGAATAGATCGTGATGCCGCGCTCGGCCTCCTCCGGGTCGTCGTCGGTCGTGGTGGTGCCCATGTCCACTTCGCCGGCGCGGTGCTTGGCACCGCTGGCGAAGAGCATGCGCTCGGTGACCGTCGTCTTGCCCGCGTCGATGTGGGCAATGATGCCGATGTTGCGGATTTTGGAGAGGTCGGTGGGCATTGGTTAACCGCCAAGGACGCCAAGATCGCCAAGATCAAACAAATATAGCCTTGGCGTCCTTGGCGCCTTGGCGGTTCAATTATTGTGCGCATGAAAAACGCCGCGGCTTTTTAGGGCCGCGGCGTGCAGTTTGTTCCTATTACCACGCGAAGTGCGCGAACGCCTTGTTGGCGTCGGCCATGCGGTGGACGTTTTCGCGGCGGCTTACGGCCGTGCCTTCGCGGTTGAAGGCGGCCACGAATTCGTCGGCCAGCTTCTGGGCCGTCGGGCGGCCCTTCTTTTCGCGGATCGCCATCAAAAGCCAGCGGATCGCCAGCGATTGCTGCCGCGTGCGGTTCACCTGCATCGGCACCTGGTAGGCCGCGCCGCCGACGCGCTTGCTGCGCACCTCGATCGACGGCTTCACGTGCTCGATGGCCTGCGTGAAGACCTCGATCGGCTCCTTGTCCGGAATGCGTTTCTTGACGAGGTCCAGCGCATCGTAAAACACGTTCTGCGCGACGCTCTTCTTGCCGCAGTGCATCAGGCAGTTGATAAACTTGGCGGCCAGGATCGACCCGTACTTCGGATCGGGCTTCAGTTGCTTGCGGCTGGCGGTGATACGGCCCATGGTTAGGTGTCGGGTGTCAGGTGTCGGGTGTCAGTAGGAAACGTGGGTTAACCCTTTTTAGCACCGTAGCGGCTGCGCGATTGTTTGCGGCCTTGGACGCCCAGCGTGTCGCGCGCCCCGCGCACGACCTGGTAGCGCACGCCCGGCAGGTCGCGGATACGGCCGCCGCGCACCAGCACGATGCTGTGCTCCTGCAGCGAGTGGCCTTCGCCCGGGATGTACACGGTCACTTCCTTGCCGTTCGAGAGGCGCACGCGGGTGATCTTCCGCAGGGCGGAGTTCGGCTTCTTGGGCGTCATCGTGCGCACCAGAAGGCACACGCCGCGCTTCTGCGGGCATTTGTCGAGCACGGGCGACTTGCTGAACTTTCGCTTGGACCGCCGCGGGCGCCGCACAAGCTGGTTAACGGTAGGCATCGAGGGCCCTTCGCAAGGACAATCGGGCAAAACTTGTTGAAACCAATAAGTTTACGGGATGCAGGCTGGCCGTCAAGGGCGGCATTTATACAGCCAAACCTTATTTTCCTAAGCCGCCGACGGGGAATTGCTCAGTCGTACTACCAAGTCGACAAATGAGCGGAGAGTGCATGTGCAATCCCAAATATCCGATTGCGTAATGCGGATATTAAACTCCTGTTCCAGGTCATTGAATAAGTCCACTAGGTCAAGCTCTCTCCAAAAGAACATAAGATCGTCATCGGGAAGGATTTTATCGGCCGGATAGTCCATCTGCACTTTCTGAAAACTGATTTACGTTAAGCTGCCAGCGCCAGGAGGCGTTGGGTTAGTTGAATGATTTTTGGTGGCAGCCGCCGTGCGGCGGTGATGGTAGATAATTCGTGCTCGATGATTTGTTGGCGCAAGGCT
>DASXWB010000635.1:0-4256 GCA_036503915.1 Lacipirellulaceae bacterium
AGCGGCAGCCCCTTCGGCACGTTGCCACCGAGGATTTTGACCGGACCACCAGCCAATCCGCGACTAAGAAATTCGAACGACTCAAGCTCCGATGTGGGCACGACTTTCAGACCAAGACGTTGCCATGCTTTGTCGGCGATCACACGATTTTTGCGAGGCGGATCGCCCAGCATCGCGGGCCAGTCCGCTTCCGTTGGCTCAGGCACAACCACCAGGCTCCACTCGGTGCCCTTCGTAATGATGTCGACGTAGAGATTCTTTCCTCGCGCTTCATCGACGGCACGCACAAGTTTCTCCAGGCCGTCGTTGTCTGACGTAAACGTGCCCAACACGCGCCGCTCATTCTGCGGCTTGCGACTTACGCCGGCCTCCGTTTGTTTTATGAATGCATTCACATCGTCCTGAGATCCGCGGACGGCCATCACGTTCTCGTTGCCGACGGGCACCCCCTCTACCTGAACGCGCCAACTCGGCTCCAGGTCGACTGCCGAATCCGCGGACTCCGACTTAGCTTGTCCATCTTCATCCCGTGCGTCGGCGATTGTAGACTCGGCATTTTTTTCTTTTTCCCGATTCTCGGCGCTCTCCCCAGTGTTCTCTGTGTCCGATTCTTCCGCCTGGCCGCCAGTGCTCTCGCTCAGACTGTTAATTTCGCGGCCCGCGCGCGTGAATTGAATCCCAACAACATCAGCGAGTTGACTATTTTCCACGCGGCACACGCTGCCATCTACCCACGCCCCGTACCAATGGTCGCGCCATAGTGAACCTAACCCTTTGGTCGGATCCCGCCGAACGAATTCCCAATCCTGCGGCTTGGTCCATTCGACGGCTTGATCTTCATCTGCTTCGACAATCGCAATGGTGTTTGCGGTACCGTCACGAATATCGGAGAACGTTAGGCCCGTGGGGGTGCCATTGAAAACGCATTCTTCACCGACGACCGCCAGGTAATTCGTTTTGCCTGGTTCATTAAGCTTGGGATTCTGAAATACATCCGGCATCCGCGCAATGAGCTTGCGGTTATGCTCGCTGTTCCACGGTTCATCGAGATGGAATTCGCGATACAATTTCTCCTCGGCGAGGAATGGCAACACGTGTACGCGCCAACTGAGTAGCGGCTTGCCGTTCGCGCCGTAGATTGCGTTGGCAGGTAACGAGCCTCGGTTCCCATCGTTACTATGAATAGCCATAATAAGGCGCTTGAGATTCTTCTGCGTCGCTTCTTCCGCAGCTAATTGTAAATCCTCCTCCGTACCCTCTGTGGCCTCTGTTGCCTCTGTGGCCGATTCTTCGGCTTGGCTGTCTGTTGGCAGGTACAGAACAGCAAGCGTGGCTGCGGTGAGCAATCCGGCAAGCATGAGCGCAAATGATCTTCCGGTAACGAGCATGGCATCGTCCTCCAATTGCAGAATGTAGCGGATTCGATTTCGCAGAGGGCCGGCCGCCATTGCCGAGGAGGCCACCGGATGAAACAGCACGCTCCGCGGCATTTGGGCTGCCAGGGCCACAAGTAATTCGGCATATTGGTGAGGGCGCCGCGTACAGGTGACGACGATCGCGTCGCAGCACGCTTCGCGATCGCGGCGCATCCAATTGGAAACCATCCACACGGCCGGGTGAAAAAACAGCAGCGATTCGACAAGCCGCTGCAGCAGGTTCACAAGATTGTCCCAACGGCGCACGTGTGCCAGCTCGTGGAGCAGCACCATTTCAATTTCGTCCGGTGACCAGCCGGTGAGCGCGGCGGGGGGCAGCAAGATCATCGGGCGCAGAATGCCGACAAGCACCGGTGCGCAAACGCGCTCGCAAACGGCAATCGTGACGCGCCGGCTGACTCGCAGCGCCTTGGCCAGCCGGGCACTCATCTCGATGAGCGGCCCCGCGGCAATCGGCTGGCCCATGCAGCGGAGCCGCTCGGTGCCCACGATTCCGGTGGCCAACAAGGCCAGCGTCAGCGGCGTGCCTACGAACCAAACCCATGGCAAATACGGCACGCACAATTCAATGGCGCCAACTAACATCCCCCTCCCTCTTGGGGAGGGGCTAGGGGAGGATTCTGTCAGGTCGTCAATTGCCTTGAAGTTAGAAGCCGATGTTGGCGTTCCACTGAGTTGCCCAAAGCGTTGCATTTCCACTTCCGCGCTAAAATCTGTTCGATCGATGACGGTTTGCGCTGCGCCGCCGTTAAGAGCGTTTTCGCGAGCTCCGAAAAACCCTCCCCTTACGCCTCCCTGAAAGGGAGGGGAACTACCAATCAACCATCCGGCGATGCCCAGCGGCAGCACCGCCAATACGGCAAGGCTGACCGTCGCAGCGATGTAGCGCGTATCGGGCGAGGCGCGGCGCAAAACGAGCCGACATCCGGCCGCTGCGATTCCGACGAGCGCGCCCAGCCATAGGAAGTGCACCATCGTCCAACCCGCGACGTGCCACATCTCCACACCATCGAGTCGAAGATACGGATTCATGTTTGCCACCGGGCTAGCTTTAATATGGGTGGGCAGTGCCCACCCTACGATTGTTTCCTTTGCGCCTTCGCGCCTCTCGGCTGAGCTCGCCGCAAGCCTTTGCGTGTGACCTTATTCGAGCCTGAATCGATGAGCTGCCGCAATTCATTCAGCTCGTCGGCTGTAAGATCCCCCGCTTCCACCAGGTGCGCCACCAGCCGGCTGGCCGAGCCATTGAAAATGCCGTCAACGAGTTTGCCAACCATCGACCGCGCGGCGGCAGTCTGCGTGACAGCGGCCGACCAAAGGTGCCCGCGGTCGGCCGGCTTTCGCTGAACGAGCCCTTTGTCGAGCATGACTCGCAGCATCGTGGCGACGGTCGTGGTGGCCACGTCGCGCTGGCGGCGGAGTGCCTCGCACACGTCGCCCAGCGGCGACGGACCGTTCTCCCACAACACGCGAAGTATTTGCAGCTCGACGTCCGTGGGGTGTTTGCTGGCGGAGCGTGCCATAAGCAATTTCCTCTGGCGGACCGAAAACTTCCTGACGTCGAATTCTAACGAATTAGAATGAACGCCGTCAAGCGCGTGCCTGAAGAAATTTTTGGAAACGCGGGCGGAGGGAATCTGGACTATCTCGCCGCAGCGACCTCGCCGCGGCGGGTTCGTCCGGCAGCATTCGCCGACGGTAAGTTGACCGCGGGTGCAGCCGGCCAACATGGCCGGGCTATGTACTTTACTCGAAGATAAGCAATCCGAATTGATCGGGCGAGTGGCTTGCAGCCGCCGCGCCGGTCCAGGATTCGTGTCCCACGCGCGGGATCGTTCGCCGTGCCGCAACCGCCCAGACATGCTTGGGCGCCGGCGCGCTGGCCGTCAATTCGGCAAGCGGAACCGCGGCTTCAATGGTCCAGGTGGCTTCGTCGCTTGCAGCGGCGACATACCAGCTTGGATTCCAGGTAGCATCGCCCCAGCAGGCGTCGTGAGTCCAACCGCGATGATCGACGGTAAGCTGAAATGCCGTCGTGAAATCGCGGTCGACGTCCAACTGTAATGATACGCGGTCGAATTGCGACAAGTCGGCGTCGTGCGGCCGGGGACTATCGTCGGGCCTGTAACCGACGGCGATGGCTTTTGGGCATCGCACGGCGATGTAAAGAAATGCGTCATCGTAGGCCAGGCGAACTGCGGTAGGATGGACAACCCTGTCCGTCGTGTTGTTGCCGTCGGCGGACATGATTGTCCGCCCCACGTCCAGTTCGTCGGCGGACATGATTGTCCGCCCCACGTCCGTTTCGCCGCGTAGCCGCATGCGATCGGCCGCGTCCCAGAATGGCTCATCTAAGATGCCATCAAGATGCGGCCGCTCCAATGTTCGGCGGCAAGCCGCGAGCACCTTGGGCGGTGGCTGTCCGTCCGGTTGCGCGAGCCACTGTTCCGTCTCCGCACACCGGCGCCATGTGTCGCTTGGGGGACGGTCGCCAAACGAGAGGAAATACCGCTTGGCCGGATTCGAATAGCCGAGGTGGCGCAGCGCCGCCACTTCGGCGAAGCGCACTGCAGGCTCGTCGTACAATTTGGGCCGGGCTGACTTCAAGTAATCGGCAAGCTGCGCGGCGCGTCGCAGCCGATCGTCGAGCGAAAGGCCGATCGCCGGCGCCTCAAACACAGTGGGACGGACTTCAGTCCGTCCGAATTCCCCGGAAACGGCAGCATCATCGGCGTTTGCTTCGCTTGCCGTTTCGTCATGGACGAAGGCGCGCGCCAGGGCAGGGGCAGCGGCGCGATGGGCTGCCTCGCTGCTCGCATA
>DASXWB010000636.1:0-14557 GCA_036503915.1 Lacipirellulaceae bacterium
GAGGAAAAGGACCGCCGCAGCGGCGAACGGCGCAGCGCGGCCAAATCGACACGCGCTACATCTCAATCCAACGGCAAACGAGAGCGCCGCAAGCCAACCAACCGCCGTCGCAAATCAAGGCGGAAGTCCGACGCATAAACATGGCACCGACAGCCGCGTCTGCGCGAGTGCGAAACTAGTCTTTCGTCAACGTAGCAACTCGCTTTCCGCGATTTGTCGCTCTTATCCGCCAGCGAAGTTGCCCACCTTCATTGAATGCTAGACTTCGCCTGATCGATACAATCGCGCCCCGGCCGGCCGATAATTGCGCTTCTCTCGTGCTTCATTGGTTGCATCCACGCCCGGTGCGGATAACCTCGATGTTAGCGGCACGATGCATGTGATCGGCAGTCTCGGCACAATCGTTACGTCAGGGGGTGAACGATGGCGCGCAGGATCGGCGGCGTGGGCAGTTGGTGGCTGCGCTTACTGAAGCCAAGCAGCGTTCAAAAACGCCTTGTCAGTTCCCGTCAACGCGCGGCGTCACGAACGCGTGAATACGCCGCCCAGATCCTGCGATGCGAGTTGTTAGAAGACCGTACTCTGCTGGCGCTGGACAGCTCGGCGGTGTGGGCAGATTTCTCGACCCTTCGATTTGATCCCGACGATTACGATCCGGCGCATGTGCTCGTGCGCTTTGACAACGGCATCGCGAACCCGGCAAACTATCTGCAATCCCTGGGCGACAGCGTTGTTCGCGGTGCAGAAATCGCTGCAAACCTGCCACTCGTACCCGGACTCCAAAGAGTGCGATTGACCGGCGGGCTGTCGCTCGATGCCGCACTGGCGGCGCTGCGCAGAGACCCGCACGTCTTGTACGCGGAGCCCGACTATCGAGTGCGCATCGCCGGGCTATCCACCGACCCCCGCTTTAGCGAGCAATGGGGCTTCCACAACTCCGGGCAATCCGGTGGAACGATCGATGCCGACATCGATGCTCCAGAGGCCTGCGACGTGACAACCGGCACGGGGCGAACCATCGTCGCGGTGATCGACACCGGCGTGGACTACAGGCACCCCGACCTGGCGGCCAACATCTGGGTCAACGCCGACGAGCTGCCCGGCAACGGAATTGACGACGACAACAATGGCTACACCGACGACGTCCATGGATACGACTTCTACAACAACGACGGCAATCCGCTGGATGATCACAACCACGGCACGCACGTCGCCGGGACGCTCGGCGCGATCGGCAACAACGGATCTGGCGTAGCCGGCGTGAATTGGGACGTCCAAATCATGGCGCTCAAGTTTCTCGGTTCCGACGGATCGGGCACCACCAGCGACGCCATCGAGGCCGTGCGCTACGCCGTGGCCAACGGCGCTCAAATCTCGAACAACAGTTGGGGCGGCGACCCGTTTTCGCAGTCGCTGTTCGACGCCATTCGAGAAGCCCGCGACGCGGGTCACGTCTTTGTGGCCGCCGCCGGGAACGGGGACTTTCTGGGCTTCGGCTTGGATAACGACGCCGAACCGTTCTATCCCGCGAGTTACAACCTCGATAATATCGTGACCGTCGCGGCGACCGACCATAACGATCGGCTCGCTGTGTTTTCCAATTACGGGGCGACGAGCGTCGACCTGGCCGCGCCCGGCGTGTCGATCGTCAGCACGACGCGAAATAACTCGCACGACTTTTCCAGCGGCACGTCGATGGCTGCTCCGCACGTCGCCGGGGCGCTCAGCTTGCTGTGGGATTATGAACCGGGTCTCACCTATCGCCAGGTGATCGATCGTGTGCTGGGCGCCGCCGAACCGCTCGACTCGCTGGCCGGCATGACCGTCACGGGCGGGCGGCTCAACGTGGCCTCATCGCTCGTTCCGGACACGTTCGGCCCGCGCGTCGCCGCGATTCACCCGAGTGGCCTGACGCTTGACCCGATGGACCGTGTGCGGATCAGTTTCGATGAGGCCATCGATCCGGCCACGTTCACACTCGCCGATATCGCGCAGTTTACAGGCCCGAATGGCAACATCGGCAGTTTGACGCTGGCTCCCGTCACCGGCACGAACAACCGGCAGTTCGATCTTCGCTTTCCGCTGCAGTCGACTCCAGGAACATACGACCTGGTGATTTTGCCAAACATCCTCGACGTGTTCGGCAACGTCATGGACCAGGACGATGACGGCGTCGGAGGCGAGACGCTCGACGACCTGTTTGTCGGCGAATTCGCGCTGGCCGATACCGTGGCCCGATTTGACTTCGGCACCGTCGACTCGCCGGTGGCTGCTCATTACACGCGCGTGACGCGCTACGACCGTTACAGCGCGGAAGTGGGCTACGGTTGGCAGCTGGGCTCGGTGTCCGACATCAGCCGCGGTACGGGAACCGATCTCACGCGCGACGTCAACTTCACGCACGACGGCACGTTTGCCGTCGACCTGCCGAATGGTCAGTACGATGTCATCGCCACGATCGGCGACACGTCGCTGGCCCACGACCTGGTGGGCGTTTTTCTGGAAAGCGTCGAGTTTGATACGATCACCACGTCGGCAGGTCAGACGGTCACGCGCATCTATCATGTCGGAGTCTCCGACGGCCAACTCAACCTTCGCCTGGCCGACCTCGGCGGCAGCGACTGGTGGGCCATGATCTGCGGGCTGGACATTGTCTTTGCAGGGCCAGATACAACCGGGCCGCAAATTGTTTCGAGCGATCCGGCCGGCACGGCCACCGGTCCGATCGGTCATATCAGGCTTACCCTCAACGAGCCGATCGATGAGAGCAGCTTTACGCTCGCAGACATAGCGCTGCTCGACGGTCCGTCAGGACCGATCACGCCGACGGCGGTGAACCATCCGGCCGTCGGTCAAGTTGAAGTGACGTTTCCAGCGCAGAACACGTCGGGCAACTACCAGCTTGTGATCGGTCCAAACATTTTGGACCGCTCCGGCAATTTCATGGATCAAGACGGCGACGGCACGGGCGGCGAAGTGCCCGACGATCGCTACGAGACGATTTTCATGCTGGAGGCTGGCCCCGAGTATGTGGCCCGGATCGATTTCGGCACGACGACTTCACCGGTGGCCGCCAATTACACGCGCGTGACGCGGTACGACCGTTACGATGCGGCTGTAGGCTACGGCTGGCAACTCGGATCGGTGTCTGACATCAGCCGCGGCACGGGCACCGAGCTGACGCGGGACGTGAACTTCACGCACGACGGCACGTTCGCGATCGACCTCGGTAACGGCGAATATGATGTGATCCCCACGATCGGCGACACGTCGCTTGCCCATGATTTGGTCGGCCTGTTTCTCGAAGGAGTGCAGCTTGACACAATTACCACCACGGCCGGTCAGACAGTCACGCGCACGTATCGGGTTAGCGTTTCCGACGAGCAGCTCAGCTTGCGCCTGGCCGATCTGGGTGGCAACGACTGGTGGGCTATGATTTGCGGGCTGGACGTGATCTTTGTCGGCCCCGATCGCAGCGGACCGCGCATTGTCTCGACCGATCCGGCCGGCACGGCCACCGGCCCCATCGACCACATCGCGCTCACCTTCAATGAGCCGATTGACGAAAGCAGCTTCACGCTCAGCGACATTGCGCTCGTCGAAGGTCCGGCTGGACCCATCGCGCCCTCGGCCGTGAACCATCTAGCGAGCGGCCAAGTGGAAGTGGTTTTCCCGCCGCAGAACATGTCGGGCGTGTACCGGATCGCGCTCGGGCCGGAAATCGAAGACCGCGCTGGCAACTTTATGGACCAGGATGGCGACGGCGTCGGAGGCGAGACGGCCGACGATCGCTTTGAGACGACGTTCGTACTGGATGCGGGCCCCGAGTATGTCGGCCGGTTCGACTTCGGGACGGTGAGTTCGCCCGTGGCGGCCGGCTACACGCAGGTGACGCGTTACAGCCGATACGACGCGGCAATTGGCTACGGCTGGCAGTTGGGTTCGGTGTCCGATATCAGCCGCGGCACCGGCACCGATCTGACGCGCGATGTGAACTTCACCCACGATGGCACGTTCGCGCTCGACCTGGCCAACGGTCAGTACGATGTGATTGCCACGATCGGCGACACGGCCCTCGCGCACGACCTGGTAGGCGTGTTCGTCGAAGGCGCGCAGCTTGACACGATCACCACTGCGGGAGGTCAAACCGTTACGCGCACCTACCGGGTCAGCATTGCCGACGGGCAGCTCAACCTTCGCCTGGCCGATCTGGGTGGCAGCGACTGGTGGGCCATGACGAGCGGGCTCGAGGTCGTTGCGGTGGGTGGGCAAATGCAATCCGCCGCAACAATCGTCGCGGCGGTAGTAGGAGGCCCGCTGATGCAAAATGCCGGCGGCACGCCGCGTATAAAGTCTCCTGCTGCAATCATCTCGCATGCCCGGAAGCGGATTACCAACGTGCGGAACTTGGATCTTCTCAATTCGATTTCTTTGCTTTTGCAGTCACGCCACTCGCTGCCAAGCGACCTCACGCAATCCGCACGCGACGAAGTTTTTGCCAGCGTATTCGACGACACCTACCAAGCGACAGCCGTTGAGCATCGGTCCGCAGTCCTGCCTCTCACGAAGTTGATACTCGAATGAGATTGCGTCTGGAACGTCAAAGCCAGTCATCAAGGTCTCCGCAGCCCGACTGAGCGCCAAGTGATCGCGAGTCAACTACCAGGATAAGAACGACGTCATTCGATTCGTCGATAATGCCAACTTTGATTGCCCCGTCGCCTCTCGGCCGTCGAATAACTATCTATTAGCGGGAGTTTCCAAGAAAACCACGAGGGCCGAAATGGGCAAAGATCAGGGTGTCGAACCGTCATTCAAGATTGAGTGGACAAAGAAAGACAGCGCAACCTACACCGTCAAAGGCACCTACGAAGACGTCTTTAAGTTCTTCGAGAAGCGCAACGCCAACAAGGAAGAATGGGGGAAGTTCTCGGTAGCGAAGCCAAACGTTGCCTTCAAACCAAACAAGGGCCCCATCCAAGAGGTCGTGCTGAAGATCGGCTATACGATCACGATGCCCAAGTGGTCTGGCTACAACGATGCCACGAAGCCGCGCAAAGAAGCATGGGACAAAATGTTCAGCAGCTTGGAAAAGCACGAGGAGGGCCACCGCCTGATCCTCTTGGAAGAGGCTGCAATTTTTGGCGAGAAGGTCACCTCGCAAAAGAACCTCGACGCGAAGAAGTTAGCCGAGCTGCTTAAAGATTTCTCGCCCAGTGTCGACAAGGCGCAGAAAAAATTCGACGACGCCACGGACCACGGCGCCAAGAAGGGAGTTTTTCTTCCGGCGCCGGATCAATGCAAGTAGAACACTCGTCGCGATCCTAGGCGAATTCGTAGGTCCAGCTCAATTGGCTGAAGCGCTGGGTCGCCAGCGATGCGACTCGCTCGCTGGGCCAATCCGTACGGCTGCCGACCGTTGGCCAGGCGTGGTCGACGGCCGAGATGACCTCACGCCTTGCGAGCGGAAGATTAACGAGAAAATCGGCGTGCGAGCGCTCTCGCCGGTATTCCGGCTGGCGCGGAGGCATGCGCAAATAGCGCGCTACCAGCGAAAGGTCCGCACCGTACATCAGCGTTCCGTGATACAACAGGTGCGTGCGCTTGGCGCGCATGCTGTTGCCGGAGAATTTTCTTCGCTCGGACGATGGATTCACTAGCGCCAAGTCGCTCGTCCCCACATGGGCGACGCTTCCCCAGCGCGAAACCAGCGGGCGAAGTGCCGCGGCGAGCCGGCCCAACACGTAGGCATGCGCCCGGCCGATGTCCTTCAGCTCCGGGCGCAGATCGTAGCTGAGCACGACGGCATACATGAGACAGCCCGGACCGGCGAGAATCGTCGCCCCGCCACTGGAACGTCGCAGGATGGGAACGTTTGTTTCGCGGCAGGCCGCCTCATCCACCTCTTGGTGCACGCGCGACGAGCGGCCGACGACCACGATCGGCCGCGGCGACTCCCAGATCCGCAAAAATTCCCAATCGGAATTCGCTTCTTCGCTCCAGTCCAACAGCGCCTCATCAAGCGCCAGGTTTTCCGCAGGCGAATTCAGCGTCAGTTCCAGGCGTTGCATGACGCTGTTGTCTCACACGCGACGGATGTCTGGCAAGATCACGAAGCGACAAGAGGAGTAGTGATACCATCTGCTCGTGGGACGGACAATCTTGCCCGTCGTTCACGAATTGACGGACAGGATTGTCCGTCCCACGGATCGCTCAGCGTCGGCTGCACGAGCAAACGTTATCACCACCGCAAGAGAGGCTCGGTTGACGACCTGGCAGTTATCGTGGGACACTGAATAACTGCAGTCAAAATCGCAAATGCCAGCAACGACCGCGGCTTCGCGTGCGCAGCCGACGGTTTTGACATTCATGCATCAAGTGAATCAATCTGAGGGCGACGCAAACGCGCAAATCGCAAGCAACTCTCTTGCGCCGGCGGGCGACGAGAGCTTGCCGCCGGTCGAGCCGCCGTCGGCCGCGTTTCTTATTCAATTATTCGTTGTGCCGGCGCTGATCGTGCTGGTGATTGTCGGCGTCTGGCTGTCGGTTAATTGGTTAATTCGGCGGACGTCGGGTGATCCAAACCATCTAATCGACGGTTTGGAGCAAGGTCCGAGCGTCGCGCGCTGGCAGCGCGCCAGCGAGCTGGCCGACATGCTTCGCAACAAGCGATTTGCGGAATTCAAACGCAACAAGGAGGCTGCGGCCAATCTAGCACGGATTCTGAATCGAGAGATCGATCAGGCCACGTCAGAGGACGGCATGGAAGAGGAAGACATCACGCTGCGGTACTTTCTGTCTCGCGCGCTGGGCGAGTTCGAGGTGCAGGAGGGAATCGATGCACTATTGAAAGCCGCCCAAACCCAGCGCGTGCCGAGCGAGAAACTGGTGCGGTATGGTGCGCTTGAGGGAATCGCGGTGCGAGCGCACGGTCTGCGCCAACTCGATCCGCCGCAAACGCCGGAGCACGAGACTTTAATGCCGGCGCTCGAAGCGTTGTCAGTCGATGAAGACCCGCTGGTGCGCGAGAAAACAGCCTACGCGCTCGGCCAAATCGGCACGCCGGCCGCGATCGAGCGGCTGGAAATCATGGTCGACGACCCGCAGGCCGACACGCGTTACAACGCCGCCGTGGCGCTTGCGCGTTACGGAAACGCGAGGGCCGTCGAAACGCTGGCCGAAATGCTCGACGTCGAAGAGCTGGCCGCCCTGCGCACGGTCGACAATGAGCGGGCCGAAGCGGGCCGGCGGGCCATCATCGTCGGCAATGCTCTTCAAGCCGTCGAAGCGCTCGCGAAGCGGAACCCGGATGCCGACCTGTCGCTGGTAATCGAGTCTCTCGAGCAACTCGCCGCCGCCGACACCCAAGAATTGAACGACGTCCTCGTCCCAACCCGGGCAGCTTCCGAAGCGAAGCGCGTGCTTGAGTCGTTGCAGGGCCATGTCGCAGAGCGCGCTTCTGAATAGCGCTGCAGGAAAGGTCTCAGGCGCCGATAACGATCTTCCGCTCAGCCGCCATCGGCAACAGAGACGCCTCTCACAATTACTTGGCGCGTCACTCTGTAGCGGTTGTATCGATTGCGATGCTCCTCGTCGGTGCCGATTCGCAACGATGTGAAGCTGTTCCGTTGCACGGCCGCAACCTGTCGGTAAAGAATTAAGTGGACTTGAGAAATTTTTTTCGCTCGTAAAGCGTTGGGCGGTGCGAAGTTTATCTTTGTGATAGCGGCGATGCGTAGCATTGCTGCCGTTTGCCTCGCCCGCGCTTGTGCGCCAAATTCATTAGAGAAGGGGTGTTAGGCGCGCGCATGGTCGCCGCGCAGGGTCATGCACGGAGGTTGGGTACTACTCGTCTTTTCGCGAGATCTCGGGTCATGTCTAGTCGATATCGTCGGGGCGTTGCCGTCGCTTCCATGCTGCTTGCCTGTGCTCCGTCGCGCCCGCTTTCGGCGCAATGCGCCACGTGCTGCCAGCCGGCCTACCGGCTCGTTTGCCAGACTGTCTACGAGGAGCGCCAAGTCACTTGCTACCGACGGGAGTGCGAAACCGTATGCGAAGCGCGCGAAGTAACGCGGCAAGTGCCCGTGTGGGAAACGCAGTCGCACGAGCGGCGCTACAAAGTGCTGCGGCCCGTGCAGGAAACGTCGATGCGCGAAGAGCGCTACTGTGTTCAGCGGCCGGTGTACGAAACGGTGATGCGCGACTGCAGCTACAACACCGTGCGAAATGTCGTGGAAACCTGTGAGCGCGAGGAGCGCTACGTCGTTTCGCGGCCGGTGTGGGAAACGCAAACGCGCCAAGAGCGTTACTGTGTGCAGCGGCCGGTGGTGGAAACCTCGTACCGGCCCGAATGCCGCACCGTAATGCGGCCGGTCACCAGCTGCCGCACCGAGTACGTCGACCAGGGCTGCTACGTCGAGCAGGTTGCCTGCGTGCCGGGCACGCCAACCTGGCCGCGCCTCACTTGGGCACCGGCCACGCAGGTCGTTGATCCACTTACTGGAATGGTGCAAACTCAGCGCGGCGGCCTGGTGTGGACGACTGGTTACACGCCGTCGCAGCAGGTGGTGCAGCGCGTGTGGCGACCCAATATCGTCGCGCGCCAGGTGCCTGTGGTGCACTACTGCCCAGAGCAAGTGACCGTGCAGGTGCCCGTGCAAGTCTGCCGCATGGTGACCGAAGAAAAAGTGCGCGAGGTGCCGATGCAAGTCTGCCGGATGGTGCAAGAGGAGTGCGTCCGCAAAGTGCCGTACACGACCTGCCGCCAGGTGGTCGAACGCGTCCCGCGGCAAGTGCCGGTGCAAGTTTGCCGCATGGTCAGCGAAGAGCGCGTGCGCCAAGTGCCCGTGACAACGTGCCGGATGGTCGAGGAAGAGCGCGTCGAGCCGTACCAGGTGCGCGTGTGCAAGTGGGTCTGCGAGAAGCACACGGTACAAGTCCCGCGCACGGTCGTGAAGCAAGTACCCGTGACCTACACCTATCGAGTTCCGCGCACGGTCGTGATGCGGGTGCCGGTCGATCCCTGCGCTTGCGCGGGCTAAAGTAGCAGGCACACTCCGTGTGCCGTCCGCCTTTGGCAGTGTTTGCTACGGCACACGGAGTGTGCCTGCAGCAAAGCGCTCGTTGACATCCGCGCCCGTGCCGGTGAGACTATTGCTTTCGCGGTGCCTTTTCTCCGGCTAACGAAGGCGGAAGCAAATATCGTGAGCGAGCCGACGAACCACGAGCAAGATGCTTCGTTGGCCGGCCGGCGCATTGCGCTGGTCGGCAAGTTGGCCAGCATGTCACGCCGCGACGCCGAGCAGCTCATTCGCACTGCGGCGGCGCGCGTCGTCGAAGCGTCGCGCGATGAGGCCGACACGATCGTCGTGGCCGATGACGCCGACAACTTGCATCGCCTGGCGGCCGATGACCAGTTGTTGAGCGAAGCCTCGCGCCAGGCCCTGGCTCGCGGCGAAATCGAAGTCCTCCGCGAATCGGAATTATGGGACCGGCTCGGCCTGGTGGACGCGGGCCAGGGCATCGCCCGCCTCTACACTCCAGCGATGTTGGCCGATTTGCTTCGTGCGCCCGTGGCCGCGATCCGGCACTGGCATCGGCGCGGCCTGCTCGTGGCGAAGCGCGAAGTGCGGCGCCTGCCGTATTTTGATTTCGAGGAGGTCCGCGTTGCGCGCAAACTGGCCCAGCTTCTGGCCGCCGGCTCAAGCCTGTCGACAATCAACCGCCGGCTCGATGAACTTTCGCGCTTGCTTCCAGGGATGCCGCGCCCGCTGGCCGATCCCACGGTCGTCGTCGAAGGGCGGCGGCTGGTGATCCGGCGCGGGGATAGCTTGGCCGAACCGAGCGGCCAGCTTCTCATTGACTTCGACGCGAGCGCGGCCGAAGAGCAGCCAGGCGGCGCAAGCGCCGGCCCGATCGCGATCCGCTTTGCCACGGGGGAGGCCTTGCGCGGGCCTTCGCAGCGCAAGCCTCGAGGACCGCATCCGTTTGTCGCCGAGGACCTGCGCTCTCTGGCGGCCGAGCTGGAGGCAAACTCGCGAGACGACCAGGCCATCGAAGTTTACCGGGCGATACTCATCTCCGGAGATTTCACCGCTGACGACCACTTTGCGCTCGCCGAGCTGCTGTATCGCGCGGGCGATCTGTCGGGCGCGCGCGAACGATATTATGCGGCCATCGAGTTGGACGAAGATTTCGTCGAAGCGCGCTCGAACCTGGGTTGCGTCCTGGCAGAGCAGGGCGATTTCGCCTTGGCCGAAGCCGCATTCCGCGGCGCACTGGAATATCATCCCGATTACGCGGACGCACATTACCACCTGGCCCGGCTCATGGATCGCGAAAATCGCTGCGCCGAGGCCTCGCGACACTGGCAGTTGTTCATGAACCTGGCCCCGGCAAGCCCCTGGGCCGACGAAGCGCGCGAACGCCTTCGCGGAGGTGAGTAAGTGACTTGGTGAGTAACTGATTAGGCGAGTAGGGGAATAGGGGAGTAGGGGAATAGGGGAGTAGGGGATTAAGGGAGTGGCAAAATAGGTTGAGTGTTGCATAGGTGAGTAGGTGAATACGTGGAAGGAGATCCTTCACGTATTAAGTGCAGGGTACTGAGTACTTAGTACGAAGTACTACGTAGTTCAGCAGCCGCTCAATAGCGATTGCTTTCTCTAATTTTCTCACTGGCTCCTTCACTCACTAATTCACCTACTCACCTACTGACCTACTCACTCCCCACCCCATGAACGAAATCCTCCTCCAGTACAAGCAGGTCAACCCGACGACGTGGGCCTACCTCGCGTCGCTGCTGATGATCGCGCTGTACTTCAAGTTCAACCGCGCTTGGAGCGTGCGCAACTGGGACCTGTTCGGAATGATCTTACTCGCGCCCGCGCTGCTCATGGTGCAGTATGGCATCGCCCACGGCGGCAACGGCCCGCGGGGCGATCTGGCAGATCGCGTGCAGCACGCCGGTTACGTCTGGCTGTTTTCCGTGAGCGGCGTGTTCATGCTGCGCTTGCTGCTGGATGCCTTCATGGTTCGCCGCCCGCTTCTGGAAGCAAACCTGTCGGTGGGCGGGCTTACATTTCTGGGCATTTCGCTGTTTGTGTTTCTCATGGCCAACGTCGTCACCGGAACGCCCGACGAGGAGGATGTGATTGAATCGCGGCGCGCGGCGCACCTTCGTGACATGGTCGCCTCGCAGAACGACCTCGACAGGCTCTCGACGCACGGGCCGGCATTTCCGCTGATGTATTTGTTGCCGCATGCCGTGACCGATGCGATTCTCGGATTGGAAGCGCAGGGCGAATCGCGAATGGACGGCCAACGGGACGCCTCCAACGAACCCGACATGCGCGACGATGATTCCGCGCGCTCCGAGGCCGATGCGAAAGTTCACAGGGTGACCGCCCGCGTCATGGCGATTGTAGCGCAACTGGCGATCGTGATCGGCATTGTGCTCGTGGGCATGCGCCACTTCGACAACGTCAAAACGGGAATTGCGGTCGCGACCTTGTACTTGTTGCTCCCCTACACGGCCATGTGGACTGGCTACGTAACCCATGCGCTGCCCGGCGCGCTTTTGATCTGGGCCGTGGTGCTCTACCGCCGGCCGCACCTGGCCGGCGCGATGATCGGGCTGGCATTCGGGACGGTCTATTACCCGATGTTTTTATTGCCGCTATGGGTCACGTTTTATTGGCGCCGCGGAGCCGTGAGATTCCTCATCGGCCTTCTCGCCGCGATTGGCGTCCTGGTGCTCGTCCTGGCGCTCACCTCGATCGACGGACCGATGTTCCTCGACAGCCTGCGGACAATGTTTGTCGTGCGGTTCCCCGTGCTGGCAGATTCCGGTGTCTGGGGCCGATTCTGGCGGCCCGATTATCGGATTCCGACCCTCGCTGCGCACGTTGGCCTCAGCCTCAGCATGGCACTCTGGCCAGCGCAGAAAAACCTGGGCACGCTCCTGGCCTACTCGGCCGCCGTCATGCTGGGCACCCAGTTCTGGCACGCCCACAGCGGCGGCCTGGCGCCGGCCTGGTATTTGCCGCTCTTGTTGCTCACGGTCTTCCGGCCGAATCTTGAAGACCGCGTGGCGACGGCGGTCGTGAAGTAGCCGCGGGCTGCTTGGATATTGCAATTTGCAATTTCCGACCACGATGAACCGGCGCGTCACAAATCGCGCCGCACATCTACCACCTGCTGCTTCGCCTGCGCCGACAGCCAGCGCCGCCACTGCTCCTGGTCATAATCGAAGCTCGCGCCGCCGGCGAGAGTCACGAGCGCGCCAAGCACATCGGGATTGCGCAGCGATTGCGTGATAATCTTCGGGCCGCCGCCGCCAAAACTCATGCCGCCGCCTTGCGGCGTGAACGTGTACGAGTGCTGGTCCGGATTGCCTTCGGCGATCTTGAACTTGTGCTTGGTCACCAGCGCGTCGATGAGCGGCCCGATGGCATCGGTGTCGCCGATTTGACCGAGCGCCGCTCCGGCCCGGTTCACGATCTCATTGTCCTTGTCCTTGAGGCCCCGAATGTACGGCCGCACCAAACCGCGCCGGCCCGAATTGATGAGATACTCAAGGCTTTGATGCCGAACTTCGGGATCCTCGTCCAGCAGTGACAGGTCCACGAGCGCATCGACCGCCGCTTGATGATCCAGCCGCGACGCGACTTCCATCCACAGCCGCTTGAGGTCGGGATCCTCTTCGCGCTCCAGCAAGTCCACGATCGCCTCGGCGGCCATCGGATCGCGGATCGACTCGATTTCCGTGAGCGCCTCACCGGCCCGGTCCTGTCGCCGTCCGACGAGCCAGCGACGCAGCCGCTCCAGATGTTTTCCCCAATCGGCCTGCGATACCTTCTTTTCCTTTTCGCGCTCCAGCAGCTCGACATGCTGCCGCGTTACGAATCGCCCCTCGTACATCACCAGGCCGCGACCGTCCATCACGTCGTCGCGAGTCATCCACTGGCCGTCTTTCTTGCGGTAGCCCAATATCCCGCGCGCCTGTTCGTGATTTGGATCTAGCTCGATAATTCGCTCCAGATGCAGGCGCGCTTGATTGCGCATCTTGCGCTGGCTGCACCACTCGGCCAGCTCCCAGTGCGCTTCGACCGTGTCGGGCGCCGAGCGGGACCTTTTTTGATATTCGGCTTCGTCGGCGGAGATCGTGTCGACGCGCGCAATTTGCGAGCGCGGAATCGACATACGCCCGCCGCCGGCCAGCTCGATGACAACATTCTTATCATTGCCATCGGCCGATTCGACGAGCCGCCCCTCCACGCGCCCGCCATTGGCCAATTCAAACATGTCGCCGCGGACAGATTCCGCCAGAATCCACGCAGCGGCAAACGTGATAGACAACAGGCATCGAATTGAGAAGGCGGACGTAGTCATGATAAAACCTGCAAAAGACGTCGCACGCAACGGCGCCAAGGCGCAAAGTGTGAAGAGTGAATTCGAACCTTTGCGCCTTCGCGCCATTGCGTGAGGTTTATTCCGTATTCCCAACGAACCGTTCCTCTATTATACCGAGTAAATTACAGCCTCGATTTCTCGGCGATTTTGGTGCTCCTGAACCCTGAACCCCGACACCTGAATCCTCCATGACCAGCCAATCCACCGCCCAGCACCGCTGCGATTCGCCCAAAAGTGTCCGCTGCGCCGTCGTCACGGTAAGCGACACCCGCACCCTGGAGACCGACCGCGGTGGGAAACTGGTGGCCGACCTCCTCATCGCCGGCGGGCACGGCGTCACCGGGCGCGAAATCGTCCGCGACGACCCGCGCGAGATCGAACCGCTCGTGCGCCGCTTGGCCGATCCCAGCGCCATTGACGCCATCCTCATCACCGGCGGCACCGGCATCGCCGCGCGCGACCAGACGTTTGAAACCGTAAGCGGCCTCTTGGACAAAAGCATGCCCGGCTATGGCGAGCTGTTCCGCATGCTCAGCTACGACGACATCGGCCCGGCCGCCATGCTCAGCCGCGCGGTCGGCGGCGTCATCAACAACGTCGTCCTATTGACGATGCCCGGTTCCACGGCGGCGGTGCAGCTCGTGATGGACAAACTCATTGTGCCGGAGATTGGGCATCTGGTGTTCGAAGCGCGGAAGTGAGCTGCGCAACGTCGCAACAGCAAACCGATTCTTTACGAACGAGACAAGCGTTTCCCATTCAACACCGCTGCCAAATCGCGAACGAGCGAAAAATAGCCAGCCATTTCGATGGTAAAGTACCAGTACTCGATCCGAGTGCCGATAACTTGTGAAGAAAGACCATTGGATTTGAGTGTGGGCTTCGTCCGTACGAGTGGAAATTCCGTCGGCTGAGATAACCGTTTCGTGCGATTCGAAGATACCGGCCTTCGCCTTCCAGTTTTGATATAATCGATATCGATAAAATGCAAATGGTAAGAGCAATAGAAGCGGGAACCCGACGAATACGACAATCAGAATTCGATTGCCGGCCGCTTCATCGTATGCGCGAGCGGACAAACCAATTGCACCGAGCACTATCACGAGAACAACAGCGGCTGCTACTACCAGCAGGGTCGTTCGTCGCC
>DASXWB010000637.1:0-3255 GCA_036503915.1 Lacipirellulaceae bacterium
GCCCGGTTGAGTCGCGACCCCGTACGAATGAGGGTTCCATTGCTGGGCGGGGCCTTTGGTCGCCCAATCATAAATCGTGTCGTCGAAGTACATGTAAGCGTGCGTGACGAGGATCGCCTTGTGGTCAGGGTGCGCTTCGACGACATCGTTGGCCCAGGCGATAACCTCGTCGCGCGGCCCGAATTCCAAAGCCAGCACAAGCCAGTCGTTGCCGCCGGCGTCGAACGTGTGCCACGAGTTGTCGGTCTTTCCCGCTTCAAAGAAGCCGCCGATGCTCGGCTGAGTCGCGTACGGCGTTCCGGGCCCGAAATATTCCGGCTGATGAAACAGGCTGGTGCGATTGTTGGCCGTGCCCGCAGTTCCATAATCGTGATTTCCCGGCGCGATCGCATATGGCACGTTGCCATTGAGCCTGTCCAGCGCGGCCCGCGCGTTGATCCATTGCTGCGTGGCAGTGGGAACATTCACCACGTCACCCTCGTGCAGCACATATTTGATGTTCTGCGAAACCTCGTTGTCGACGATCCATTGAGTCTGCGCGTTGAAATGCGGCAAGTAGGCCGGCGTCTCGGAATAATGCTGTGTGTCCGGCATCACCACTAGTGTCCAGGAACCCGGATCGATGGGCAGCGCGCCGGCTCCAGAACCAATGGATCCATTCGACCCCAGGTCCACAGTCGGCTCTTCAAAAACCGGCGGCCCGCCGCCGTCGACTCGGCAGCAGCCACAAGTGCCGCAGGCGAAAGCAGGCCGCATCCACAGCGAGCAACTCGCGAATGCCACGACGCCAAGCGCAATACGCACGAATGAAGCACGCAAACACAAGGGCGCGGGCAGAATTCTTCCATTTCGCGATGCGGGATGTTGACTCTTCATGGCTGTTCCAATCTCTGTTCGCTTCGCGTAGCCGATGCAGTTTGCGCCCGGCGTCATCACAACGGAAATGCGCGCAGTTACTCTCCGCGGGGTTGTATCTCCAGTGTTAGATAGATGTTGAATGAATGAATATTGGCCTTGGGATCATCGGTCACTTCGCGCTCCAATTGGCACGTGAGCAGGAACCGCCCGGCAACTTCCGGCTTAAAAGTGCCGTCGCCGTCTTCATCGCACTCGATCGTGGACGAGGGCTCGTGCCCGATTGCATCGGGCGCATAGGCCTTCACCTCGGCTCGCGGCAGGGGGTTTCCGTAGGAAACGACTTGCAAGTTCAACGTTTCGCCAGCGACCAAGCGATTGGGATGTGCCGCGATACGGATATCGAGCGGCTCTGCATCATCGGGCGGGGGGGCGTCCGTCGGAGCGCCCAGCGTGACGTAGGCGGTCGCCTTGCTCCAATAGAGATCGGATCGCTTGATCAAACCTGAAGCGACCTCATTCTTGGATTTCTTGAGCCACTGCGTCCGGCCGTTGTCCTCAACTTGCGTCCAGTATGTGAGCGGGTCGATCGACTCCAGGCGGTAGGTTCCGGGTTCCGTCAGCTCAACCTCTGCAACCGATTTGGTCTTTCCGACGAAAACTGTGGGAGGCGCTTGCCGGCGGCCGCTTGGGTCGACAATCCATATCGGCCGGGCGCCCACGCCAGACTCGGCGGTGAATGGCCGATCACTCCACGTCACGTCGAAACTGAGCCACGCGGGCGCCTTCCCAGCGACAAAGAAATTCGGCAGCAACCATTTTTGATGCGCTTCGCAACGGCCGCCGTAGAAGCAGACCGACGCAAACACCAGCGCGCCAATCGAACGTAATACCGCTGCGCGCGGTTGTCCGCACCGCGCATAAGATCGGCTGGTGTAGCGCCGAAGAAGTTTGCCAGCCGGCCGCGAACTGCGTTCGAGAATCATCATTCAGTTATCCGCGGCGGCGCAATACCGAAATAAGCGCGACCAGAAACGCCAGGCTGCAAGTCGCCGGCTCCGGCACGCTCGCAGCCCCAGCCAGAGCGGCGCCGCTACCGGTATTCAGCCCAAAGTTCATGCGCCAGGCATTGTAGCCAGGCTGCGTACCATCGGTCTTGCGCCACACGACATAGTCGGCCGCGTCGACCTTGCCGTCGTTGTTATAGTCGCCCGCGAGGCCGGGCGGGGTGCCGACGTACTCGACAAATCCAATGCGTAGCTCGCCGGTAATCAGCCGGTATTGGAATACCAAATCCTCGCCATTGATCGTGGAGTTGTAGGCCATCCCGATGCTTCTCGACGGCGTGGTTGCGTCAAGCGTCGAATTGCCAGCCAAATAGACCTCGGCAATTTCCGACGTGTCGGAGCCACCCGCTTCCTGCCACTTTTGGTGAGCGCCGGCGCCTGATGGCTGAAAGTTCTGGTCGCTCAGGCTGAGCCAAGTAGCATCATTAAGCGAGTTGCTTGCGCTGGTGAATTGATAGAAATCGAAGTTCACCGGCGTCGGAAATGGATTGTTAATCGTGATATCCCCCGTGCCGCGATCCACCGTCGCGGTCAGGGCAGAGATCGTGAACTCATCGGAGATGTCGAAATCGGCAAATGTAGCCGTGGGGCCCTGCCACGCGGAATAGAGTCCAAATCGACCCACCGGGAACGAGCCGACGAGATTGAATTGCTCGACGCCGTCAACCTTTACATTGATGAGGTTGTCGGTATAGACGATCTCAAATTGATGCGAACCGCTGGTGCGGTTATAGGGAGTGGAACCAAGCGTCGCTCCTCTGGCCAACTGCTGGACGCCGCCGGTCGGGCTCGCCGCTTGGTTCGTATGCGTCCACAATTCGTCGGCGTTCGCGCTGCCGGTGACGCGCGAAATGGCCAGGCCCGCCGGCATGTCGCCGGCACCCGTTAGATTCTGAAAGACGACCGTTGAGCCGGCCGGGTCATTAAAATTGAAATTCTGGTTCGCGCCCTTCCAATCAATGAGAATGTAATCGGCTGAGGAGCCGATGGCCGAATCCCCCGGTTCAAATCCCAGCACGAAGCCGACAACGTCATCATCCGTTCCAGGAGTCAGCGTGCCAGTGATTTTTTTGTTGATAGCATTTGTGGGACTGTAGAGGACCGTGGCGTCGGAATTGTTATTGAGCGACGCAGTAGAGGGCGTGACCGTCCACATCGGAACCGGAAACGTTGCCGACGGCGGATACGCTTCGATACCAAACGTCGTCAAATCGACCGGCACAGCCGACGCTCGCTCTCCGACACTGTTGCTCGCCAATACACAGAAAACGACAAAATACAATCGGCTGCGGTTTCTACGCCGCCGCGAGAATGCCGCCGCACAACAAGCCAA
>DASXWB010000638.1:0-1976 GCA_036503915.1 Lacipirellulaceae bacterium
GCCAACGCGGCGAGCACCCACGATACCCTGCCTGAAAATCGACTCATAATGGGGTCCTTTCTTAGAACAAGCCAGGAACAATTGAAGAGACAGAAGCGCGGACCGTACGTCGCCGGCCGGCGCAACGACTTTGCTGAAACAGACCTCCGCGCCCCTGGAGCGTGCCAGTTAATCTAGCACAGCCCCTAGAGGAATTAAACACGCCGGGCAAACCCTGGGTGCCGGGAAAAAAGGAGAACTTTGGGCGATTTTGGCCTGCGTCCAGCTTAGGCGAAGCCGGAGTGCGCGCGGTACAATTAAGCGTGGCCCAAGCTTCTTAAAGTAGCGCCTACGCCCATCGCTGCTCTATTTATGGCCGATTCATCCAATTCTCTCGAACAGAGCACTTCCGCGGCCTCGAACGCCGAGCTTTTCACCCCGGCCTATCTGGAAAACCGCCGCCGAGCGCTGGAGCAGTCGGGCGGCCCGCGTGACCTCGATGACGGCGACCCGAGACTTCCCGCCGGCCATGCCTACGCAGTACGCAAGAGCACGTGGATTACCAGCGAGTTTCGACGCGTGCATCGAAAGGGCGCCATGGACATTACTCCCCAGGACGTGATTGACGCGCTCAACGCCGGCGGCGTCAAGAATTGGGTGCTCATGGGTTTGCATGGCTACGTCGGCTACATGCCCAACCCGCGGGCAACGCAGGACGTGGATATCATGGTACCGTACAGCGCGCGCCAGCGAGCCAAAAAGGCGATTACAGCACGCTGGCCGACCTTGCAGATCCGAGAACTTTCACAGGTCACTCGTTTTGGCGATCCAGCGGATTTGGACACCGAGGGCCATCCCAAACAAGTGATCGACCTGATGCATCCTTGGTCGCCGTTTCAAGAACTCATCCTCAAAGAGTACGTCATCGTCGACGAAGCCACGCAACACCGCTTGCCGACCTTGGAAGCCGCGCTCGTGTCCAAATACGCGGCGATGATTTCACCGTTTCGTTCTCGCGACGACAAGCTACAGGACTCAGCAGACTTCAGCCGCCTTGTAAAAGCCAATCGTGACCGAATTCGCGAAGAGGATCTGCGCCGGCTGGCGGCGCTTGTCTGGGATCGCGGAGCGGAAGAAATCGTCCGCTTTATTGAAATCGCGCTCTCCGACGGGCCGTTCCCTATTTGACGCCCGACGGATCCCTGAAACGGTATCCAATGCCCCGCACCGTTTCGACCAAAATGGCATGCGGGCCGAGCTTTTTGCGAAGCGAGCGGATGTGTACGTCGATCGTGCGCTCCAAAACGAGCGAATCGCCGCCAAGGGCCGCGTCAATCAACTCGGATCGCGAGAACACGCGCCCCGGCTGGCGCACCAGCGCCTCCAACAGGCCGAATTCGCTCGGCGTCAGATCGAGTGGCTTGTCTTCGACAGTAACACGGTGGCGCTCCCGATCCACCATCACGCCCTGGCTGACCAGCACGCTGCCGTTTGCGGCATCGCCTTCGCGGCGGCGCAATAGCGCTCGGATCCGTTCCAGAAGCACCTTCACGCTGAAGGGCTTCGCCACGTAGTCGTCCGTGCCCACTGAAAAGCCGACGACTTCGTCGGTCTCTTCGCTCTTGGCCGTGAGCATCAGCACGAGGATGTTGCGCGTGACCGGGTCGGCCCGCAGCCGGCGGCAGATTTCCAAGCCGTCGACCATCGGTAACATGAGATCGAGCACCACCAAATCGGGCGCGCGCAGCTTCGCCTGCCGCAAACCCTCCTGGCCGTCATTCGCCACGAGCGTCTGGTAGCCATCCTGGCGCAAGTTGTAATCCAGCACCTCGGCCAGCGATCGGTCGTCTTCGACAATAAGGATTTGGCCCTTGCCCATAGGCTGACGCTTTGCTGTTGTGAGTAAGTAAGTAAGTAAGTACCACGGCAAAATCTACTCACCTACTCACCTACTCACCTACTCACCTACTCACCTACTCACCTACTCACCTACTCAC
>DASXWB010000639.1:0-4256 GCA_036503915.1 Lacipirellulaceae bacterium
GTTCGCCCCCGCAATTGGAACCAGATCATTCAATTCGCCAAGCAGGCCTTGCTACAACTCACCAGTGAAGATGTTGAAAACTCATTCTTGCACTGTGGATACGAGACTACGTAAAAAAGAAACTTGCTCTAGGGTCAGCCAAGTAGCGACTGAGTACGGCGTAGACATCGGCTAAGTTGAGAGTTTCATACGATTGCACGATTGCCTCCGGTGTCGCGCCCGACTTGAATGCGCGGAGCACCAGCTCCAGCAGTACGCGGCTTTTGCCGACGCGCACAACGCCGGCGGGTTCTTCGCGCAGGGGTACCACCACGGTGAGAGGTTCAAAATCAATCGTTGTCATGCGAGCGACTCGTCGAAGGAACTCGGCCACGAGTAATTTTAGCATGTCTCGGCGAATCAGGCGCTGCATGTCGAACCACTAGCCACCGGCAATTGCCCCTATCACCAATAGTGGTTCGGCGCCCGTGGCGATCGCCTCCGGTAGCGGCGTATCGAGCGAGTCGTTGGAAAAGTCCTGCTCGCAGGCGAAGAAGCGCAGCATTGGCCGGCGATGGCCGGTGATTTGGTCGCGAATCGTGCCGCGGAGCATCGGGTAGCGGGCCTCCAGCGCGTCGAGAATTGAGGCCACGGAAATGGGGGCTTGCACCACGAGCTGCACTTCGCCGCTGATGCCGGCCAGCGATTTCAGGTGATAGGGAAGGACGACGCGGATCATGCAGGAAATTATTGAACGAAGACCAGCAGAACGCCCGACGGATCGGTGACGTGAAGCACAAGCGAGCCATCAACCATTTCCGGCGGTTTGATACTTACGTTTTTGAACTCGCCGCTGTCGGCGATACGTTGGACGTGTTGATGCCAGGCTTTGGCATCGTCAACGTTGATGACGACCATAAAGTTCTCGGCCCAATCCTTGACATAATAATTTTGCAGGCGGAACCAATTGCCGTTGAGTTCAAAGTCGGCAGTGCCGCCCCAGCCCGCGGACATCTTGAACCCCAAAGCGGCATAGAATCGCTTCGATAGTTCGAAGTCCTTCGCCGGCATGTAAACCTTGAAATTCTTAATGGTCAGTGTCATTGTCACCGGCTCCCAGGGCCCGCTAGGCGCGTGCGCGTTTATGGCAACGTCTGCGCCTCCACAGAGAGGACGGCCGGCAGGTCGCGCACGATCGCTGTCCAGCTGTCGCCGCCGTCGGCCGAGGCATACACCTGGCCGCCGTTGGTGCCGAAGTAAATGCCGCAGGGATCGAGCGAGTCGACGCTCATCGCGTCGCGCAGCACGTTGACGTAGCAGTTTTCTTGCGGCAGGCCGCGCGCGAGCGGCTCCCATTCGTTGCCGCCCATGCGGCTGCGATACACGCGCAGCTTCCCCTCCGGTGGAACCCGCAAATTGGGGTCCATGGGCACCGCATAGACCGTGTCGGGTTCATGCGCGTGAACGTCGATCGGGAAGCCGAAATCCGTGGGGAGGTTTCCATTCACCTCGACCCACTGGTCCCCCGCATTATCGCTGCGGTAGACGCCGCCCCCCTGATGCAATTGCATGAACACGACGTCGGGTTTCGAAGGGTGCATGGCAAGGCGATGCACGCAGAAGCCGATTTCGGGCGTCGGTTCGGGGAGGTACGGCGACTTCAGACCGCGGTTGATGGGTTTCCACGTCTTTCCGCCGTCGTCCGTGCGGAAGGCGCCCGCGGCCGAGATGGCGACATAGATCCGATTGGGATTCGTGGGATCGAAGAGGATCGTGTGCAGGCACATACCGCCCGCGCCGGGCTGCCACTTCGATCCCGTTCCGTGACCGCGCAGCCCGGGCAGTTCGTGCCACGATTTACCGCCGTCAGTGGTGCGGAAGATCGCTGCGTCTTCCACTCCGGCGTAGGCGGTGTCGGGGTTGTCGCGCGAAGGCTCGATGTGCCAGACGCGCTTGAACTCCCACGCGTGCTGCGAGCCATCATACCACAGGTGCGTCGTGAGCGGTTTGCCCGTTTGCGGCGACGTGTCGTAGACAAACTTGTTGCTTTCGCCCTTGGGCATGCCGTCGGGCGACTTCAATTCCTCGGGCGAACTACCCGGCGTATTCCACGTTTTGCCGCCGTCATCGGACCGCGAGATCACCTGTCCAAACCACCCGCTCGATTGCGACGCGTAGATGCGGTCCGGGTCATTGGGCGAGCCCTTGATGTGATAGATTTCCCAGCCGGCGAAGTGCGGCCCGGAGACCGACCACTTCTTCCGGCTGCCATCGGACGTGAGAATGAACCCGCCCTTGCGCGTGCCGACGAGTACACGTATGCCGCTCATAACTTAATTCTCCGGAGAGTTGGAACACTAATCTTCGCTAATCTTCACTAATCTTCAAGTATCAATTGCACATTGCGGATTTGCGAAGATCAGTGTCGATTAGTGTTCCTTTGCAGAAATTGTTTGCAGGCGTCACGCCGACTATTCTTCTACCACGGTTTTGACTTGGCCAAGCCCGGCAGTCTTTTGTAGTTTGGCGAAGACTATTTGCCAGGCAGCCCCGGCAGTTCCATCACAGGCCGGATTTCGACCGTTCCCAAGCGTGCGCCTGGATGCCGCTGGGCGATGAGGATCGCCTCGTCGAGATTGGGTACGTCAATCAGGTAATAGCCGCCGAGCACTTCACGCGTCTCGGCGAAGGGCCCGTCGGTCACCAGCCGCTTTCCATCGCGAACGCGCACGCTGGTCGCGGTCGAAACAGGTTCAAGCGGCGCGGCCTCGATATATTGCCCCTTGGCGTTGATCTCGTGGGTCAGCTGCACGGCCTCCTGCATCGCCTCTTCGAGAGCATCCTGACCGGCCTGTTCCCAGGCCTTGTCGTCGTCGTAACAAAGCAGCAAGTAGCGCATCGTTGCCCCTCCCCAGCCCTCCCCCCAAGGGGAAGGAGTTTAATTTTAGTGAGAACGACTTGTTTCAAGCTCGTGCGACGGTGTCGGTAACCCCGCAAGTTCCATGACCGGGCGAACTTCGACCGTGCCCTTACGCGCTCCGGGAATTTTCGCGGCGATCGAAATGGCTTCGTTGAGGTCCGTGGCCTCAACCAAAAAGAAGCCGCCGAGCTGCTCGCGCGTTTCGGCAAACGGACCGCTAGTGATGAGCGGCTTGCCGTCGCGCACTCGGACGCTGGTTGCGGTGGCGACCGGCTCGAGCGGCGACGCCCCAAGATACTGTCCGCGCGCATTTAGTTCATGTGTTAGTTCGGTCGACTCCGCGTAGCAGTGCTCACGCTCGTCGGTGGTCCATGATTTTTCGTCTGTGTAGATCAAGAGCATGTATTTCATATGAATCTCCTTTGCGTTAATTGTTTGACAAATGTTTACTTTTTGCGCCGATAATGTGCCGTCATGAAGTCAATCCATTTGCTGTCCGCGCCGAGCAGGCGGGATTTCAAGGTGCGGTGGTCGTCGCTAACCAGTTCGATGATGTCCTGGTACTTGACCATCGCGGGCCCGCCGGAAAAATCGGGCCCTTCCGTGTCGAGCGTGAGCACTTTACCGGCCGCGTCGAGCGTGCCGTTGTAAACCCAGAGGTGCGTCATCATCGAGGCGATGAACGTGCCGACGAATCGCTTTTTCGCCGGGTCGTAACCGAGCGTCATGAAAGAAGTCATTTCGCCGCCGCTGGGCATCTCGCCGCGTCCTTCGCCAAGCGTCCACAGTCCGCCGACGGAGCGAACCGTCTCGCTGCCGCTGTTCTTCATCGCCGGCTGATCCGGTCCCATGACGCATTCGCCCTCAAACGTCCACTGGCCGACGAGTTTTTGCAGCCACTTGTGTTCCGCTTGCGGCTCGACTTGCATGCAAGTTTCCTGGCTCATGGTTAAAACTTCCAAGTTAAGAATCAAAAGTGTAATTGGAGGCTCACGCCGCAGGCCTCTGCGTGAGACACTTCTGCCTATTCGGAACTTTGCTCGTACGCTTCTTTCAGTTTGCCAATTTCGATCTTTTTCATTTGCAGCATCGACGTCATGACTGCCTGCATTTTCTTGGCGTTCTTGTCCTTGAGCATTTCGATCAGCGCAGTCGGGACAATCTGCCACGACAGGCCAAATTTGTCTTTGAGCCAGCCGCACTGCTGAGCGTTCTTGTCGCCTCCCTCCGAAAGTTTGTCCCAGTAGAAATCGACTTCTTCTTGCGACTCGCAAAACACCTGGAACGATATGGCTTCGTTGAACTTGAAAATCGGGCCGCCGTTGAGGCCCGTAAATGGCTGCCCATTGATCTCGAA
>DASXWB010000640.1:0-11784 GCA_036503915.1 Lacipirellulaceae bacterium
CACCGGGTCGACGATGATGCCGTGCGCCGAGCGTTTCACCTTGTTGACTTCCTCGGTCTGCCGCTCGATCGACATATTCTTGTGAATGACGCCGAGGCCGCCCTCTTGGGCCAGCGCGATCGCCATCGCGCTCTCCGTGACCGTGTCCATCGGCGAGCTGAGGATGGGGACGTTCATCGCGATGCGCGCGGTGAGCCGTGTCTGCACATCGACTTCCGCCGGCACGACGGCGCTATACCGCGGCACGATGAGCACATCGTCGAACGTCAGACCAGTGGCGATGAATTTGTCGGCCAATTTGGCGGAAAGCTTTTCTTCCATGGCGATAATTCTAGCGATGGAGAGACGGCGAAATGGCGTATTGTGTTTTGACCGCGTGCCGAATCAGCTTCAACCCAAACGATCATTGTCGGACGGAGGGACATCCGGCACGGCCGCGAGATAACGCTCGAAATCCGCGCGCCGGCCGGCTTGGGCTTCCCGGCGCAAATAGTCCATCGTCAGCATGGCCGCCAACTTTTCCCCCGCGGCGCTGGCAAGGAACTGGCTTACAGAATAGCCTTCCTGTGCCGCGACGGCTTCAATCCGCTTTTTGAGCGATTCCGGCAGTTCGATTGTCACGGTGCTCATGGTCATTTGCCTATTAACTTCAAGAACTCGCGGGGTAAAATCGCGGTCACGCCCAACTGTTGGGACCCCCGGAAGTCCGACTCGTTATGTGTGATTATATACCGACAATTCGCCGCAAGGGCTAACTCCAACACCATATCGTCATCTGGATCGGGTAGAAAAGGTCGCCACAAAAAATGAATGTCCTGCAAATGTGCCTGGCTGGCGAGGTAGCGCAAGAAGGCAGCAGCTTCTTCCGGTGGGGTGCCGGTTGGCAGATTTTCCGGCCGCGTCAAGACATCCTGCCATTCCGCGTAAAGTCCGACGGAGAGACAAAATTGGAATTCGGTCGCCGGTACGGAACTCACAAGGGCAAAACTAGCACCTTGCCGCGACCGCGCCGCCGCCACCAACACGCTCGTGTCCAACACCACCCGCATCGGACCAGGGTCACTCATGCCGCTGCCGCTCAACTACACGCAAACGTACCGGCCGTGAGAGGCATTGTGCTCGACACACTCCGTTGGGACAAGGCGGCCGGTGTGGCACCTTGAGCAAAGAAAGAGACTCGTTCGTTGTGCGTGGCACGCCCAAGCGAAGCGAAAAACGTGGTGCACTGCGCGTCAGTTCAGTCCCTTTTGGACGAGCCACTGCATTACGAATCTTCAAGGCCTATGCCGTTTGAATCTAGATCATCACGTTACGACGAACCCGCCGAGCCGAACGTCGTCGTCTTGGACGAATCGCTGGCGGGCCCCGTGAGCACTTCTAGTGGCACTTCCGCTTCCACAAATGCCCGCGGATCCTCGAGTTTGGGCGTGAAGAAGTGGGAAACAATCACCGTGATGTTGTCGCTGCCGCCGTTTTCGTTGGCCAGGTCGATCAGCTTGCGGCAGGTTGCTTCGGCGCTCTGGTCGGATTCGAGAATCTGCCGCAGCATTTCGTCGCTTACCATGTCATACAATCCGTCGGTGCAGAGGAGCAGCTTGTCGTCAGCTTCCAGCATGAGCTTGTAGACGTCGACCGAAAGTTCGTCGGAGCGGCCGCCCAGGACGTTCCACAGCGCGTGCCGCATGGGCGAATTGCGTGCTTCGTCGGCCGTCATGTGGCCGACCTCGGCCATGACAGCGCTGATCGTGTGGTCTCGCGTGATCTGCTCCAACTGGCCAGCGCGAAACAGGTAGCAGCGGCTGTCGCCGACGTGCACTACATACGCCCGCGGCCAAACGATATAGACCATCGTCATCGTGGTGCCCATGCTCTTCATTTCCGGGTGCTTGCCGGCCATCGCCTGAATGCTTTTCTGGCACGAGGCGAGCGCCTCCTTGAGATGCTCTTCGAAATCGTGCTCGACGTTCTCCTCGAGGCGGAAGCACCAGGAAAGGCTGTTGAGCACGTAGGTCGTAAGCTGGTCGACGGCGATGGTGCTTGCCCGCTCGCCCTCCGCCTCGCCGCCCATGCCGTCGGCGACGATGAGCAGCTTCCCCTGCGAGCCGCCGTAAATGCGCGTCTCATCGTCCAGGTTGAGGCTCGTGGCGTGCACCCGCATCGCCTTGTTGAGGTCAGCCACTAAATAGTGGTCCTGGTTGGTCGGCCGCTTGCGGCCAACATCGGTAAGCCCGAAGCAGTCCATTTGGGTGAGCATATGCGGAGCCTTGTCGCCATGGAGAAGCCGTTGAGCGGTCATTATAACATACGCGGCTAGATTGTTTTGCAGCGGATGTGAACAATATCGATGGGCGGCGTACGAATACGATGTAGCTGAGACGCGCGAGAGTTCAGCCGGACAAAACCAATCTGAATTCTTGCGAATTCAGCGACATTGCAAAGCAGGAGGGTGGCGAAATGCCTGAGGGTCAATTGGTTCGCAGTCGGAACGATCGGATGATTGCCGGCGTATGCGGCGGGCTGGCGCGGTGGCTGGGTTGGGATCCAACCCTTGTCCGCATCCTCTACGTACTGTTGTCCTTCTTCTCGGCGGCGTTTCCCGGAATTATCGTGTACATTATTCTGGCGTTCGTGATGCCGCTCGAAGAATGATTGAAGTAAGTGGCTGCGAGGCCGCGGCGGAAGTTGCAGACGACGGATGCGGCTGAAGTCCTGAAATGCAGCTCCAGCCTGGGCGATTTTGAAACGGGCTGCCTCGCGTTTCCGGTTTGGAGGACATCGCCGTGCGGTGCTATCGTTTCGGCTTGTCAATCTTTGCAGCCTCCCTAATCGCCATCGCGGTCGCGGCAATCGACGCGTTCGGCGAAGTCAAAGAAGGCCCTTCCGAAGTGATGACCCTGGCAATGGCCAGGCACGTATCGGCCGGTGAAATTTCCGGCGCGGTGACGATCTGTTATCAGGAAGGTCGCCCGCCTTATGGAGCGGTAGTCGGCTGGGCAAATATACAACGCGACCAGTCGATACATCTCGACACGCTGTTCGGTGTGATGTCGATGACCAAACCGATCACGGCGGCGGCCCTCATGATTCTCGTCGCTGAAGGCAAGGTCTCGCTCGACGATCCGGTCGCCAAGTACATTCCCGCGTTTGCCGACGCAAAAACGAAAAGTAGCGAGCCGGTACGCGGCCTCACGGTCCGCCACTTGCTGACGCATACATCCGGGCTCACAGGCGATCAAGGCTGCAAGGTATCGCTGGAAGCAACGGCGAACGAGCTGGCCGCGCGGCCGTTTGCGTTTCAGCCCGGCGAGAAATGGGAATATGGGCCGAGTCTCAATGTCGCTGGGCGGATCATCGAAGTCGTGTCCGGACAAGCCTACGAGGAATTTTTGAAACAGCACATCTTCGAGCCGTTGGCTATGAGCGACACGACGTTTCATCCGACCGACGAGCAGCGCAAGCGGCTGGCCGAGCTGTATGAGCTCAGCGAGGATCGCAAGACCCTGTTGCCGACGGAGCGGATTCTCGGCATCGGCGAGCCCGACTGCGTGCCGAATCCTTCCGGCGGTTTATTCTCGACGGCGGGCGACATGCTCGCGTTCTACCGAATGATTCTCGGCGGCGGCGAGTCGCAAGGCACGCGCATCCTGTCGGCGGATGCGGTGCGCGAAATGACGCGCGTGCAAACCGGCGATCTGACAACCGGTTTTACGCCCGGCAATGCCTGGGGCCTGGGCTGGTGCATAGTGCGCGAGCCACAGGGCGTCAGCGAAATGCTCTCGCCCGGCACGTTCGGCCACGGCGGTTACTACGGCACACAAGGTTGGATCGACCCGGTGAAGAAGCGCATCTTTGTGCTCATGTACCAGCGGTCCGGACTGCCGAATTCGGACGCCTCGGATATCCGCCGCGAGTTCCAGCGACTTGCAGTGGAATCGCTTGAAAAGAATTAGCTGAGAACGTGGGAGCGACGCACCTACTCCTAATTCTCATTATTGCGGCGTTGTGGTATGATATAGACATGGAAACATCTCCTCTTCAATTAACGCCCGAGATGCGCGCAGCTCTCATAGCCCACCCCGGCGAAGCTTTGCATATTGCCGACAAGGAGACCGGCAAAGTGTATCTCGTATTTGAGCAAGGAACAGTTCCGGAGCTAGAAGAGGAATACATTCGGGACGGGATAGAAGTGGCACGCGAACAGATCGCACGTGGAGAGGTATCTTCGGCGTCGATTAATGAAGTGATTGCGAAGGCCCAACAGCGCCAGGCTGCAAGGTCATAGCGGATGCTCCCCATAATCCGATCCGCGCAATCCGAAGAGGATCTGGTCGCGATCTGGCGGTACATTGCTGCGGATAATCCGGCGGCGGCGACGCGACTACTCGAAAAGATTGATCGCCTGATTCAAGCTTTATCCGTCCATCCCTTTCTTGGTGAGCGTCAGCCTCAATTTGGCGAAAACACACGGCGCATCATCGAAGGCAACTACCTGATTTATTACGATGCGTTGCCAGATGCCGTGCACCTCCTCCGCATATTTCACGGCGCGCGAAAGATTGAGCGGCTATTCGATTGAAATTTAGCGGCTTTCAATGTCATGCTGTCAATTGAACTCGCATGAATATTGAAACATTTTTTGGAAGTGTCTCGCTTACCGGGTTTATCGACCAGTATCTGCACCGGCTTCCCTTTTCCCTTGCCGGTAGCGCAATCGGCGCTTGTGAACTGGGGACCTGGGATTCGCTGAGTGCAATGCTCGGCCCGCCGGAAGGCGACGTGCTCGCGGTTCGCGAAGGACGCTGGTACGAAGGGCCGCCACTCACGGAGTTAAGCTCGGTCCGTGCACTTGTGGACGAGGGCCACACCGTGTTTGTGCGGCATGCGGAGCGGCATCATCCGTGCTTGGCCGAATTGGCGGCGGCGTTCGAAAAGGCATTCCTCGGGCCGGTGAATATTCACGTGTTTGTCACGCCCGCCGGCGCGCCCGGTTTCTCGTGGCACTACGATGCCGAGGACGTGTTCATCATTCAGACGCAGGGGGTCAAGGAATACTCGCTGCGCAAGAATACGGTGAACCCGTGGCCGCTCGAAGAAACTCTGCCGGCCGACATGCACTACGAGCGCGAGCTGATGCCGCTGATGCGCGTGCTTCTCGAGCCCGGCGACCTGCTATACATCCCCTGCGGCTATTGGCACAAGGCGGAGTCGAAGACGTGCAAAGAAGGGGGTCAGTCCCCTGTCGCTATCTCGCTGGCTGTCGGCGTCATGTCGCGCGCCGCCATCGACGTATATGACTTTCTGCGCAAGCGTTTGGTCGAATCACTTTTGTGGCGCCAGCGGCTGCCGCTGCCTAACGCCGCGGGGCGCTCGCGCGTAGAATTGGAGGCGATGTATCGGCAGTTGTTCCAACAGCTGGGCGACGATTTGAAGAAAATCGCTGCCGATCCACAAATTGTTCGCGAGTTTTTGGATTGGTTCGAACACGGCGAAAAATCAACATGAAACAATTGCTTGAAATCCGGCGCGATTTCGACCCGCACTGGGTCGGCGACGGCTTTCCGGTGCGCAGCCTGTTCTCTTACAACCGGGATGCGGACGTGCACGATCCGTTTTTGCTGCTGGACTACGCATCGCCATTCGAGTTTCCGCCCGGCGCCGCGCCGCGCGGCGTGGGCGAACATCCGCATCGCGGCTTCGAGACGGTGACGATCGTTTATCAAGGCGAATTAGAGCATGGCGACTCGGCCGGCAATCGCGGGAAGATCGGTCCCGGCGACGTGCAGTGGATGACCGCCGCCTCCGGCGTCGTGCACGAGGAATTTCATAGCGAAGCGTTCACGCGTAGCGGCGGGACGTTTGAAGTCGCGCAGCTATGGGTGAATCTGCCGGCGAAACAAAAAATGTCGCCGCCGCGCTACCAGGAACTTCGCGACCGCGATATCCCGCGCGTCAACTTGAAAAACGATGCAGGATCGGCACGCGTCATTGCCGGCGAGTTCGGCGGTGTGCGTGGACCTGCGCAAACCGTCACGCCCATTCTGCTGTGCGATCTTGAATTTAACGCGGGCCGCTCGACTCAGCTCGAGTTGCCCGACGGTTTCACCACGATGCTCGTAGTGCAACGCGGAGAGCTACGTCTTAACGGCGCCGACTCCGCGCGCGGCGTGGCGCTGGCGCGATTTGATCGGGCCGGCGAACAGATTGCGATTGAATGCTCTGAGGAGTCGCGGGCTCTTTTGCTTTGCGCCCGGCCAATTGGCGAGCCGGTGGTTGGCCAGGGTCCGTTCGTCATGAACTCGCGCGAAGAGATCCGGCAGGCGATGATCGATTACCAGAGCGGGCGAATGGGAAGCCTGGCGTGACGCAGCGAAGCGCCGGGGCGGACCAGTCGCCGGTGGCGACCGGTTCCCACGGCCCGGCTCGCTAGTAGAAGCATTGTGGCAACTGAGATTATTATCCATGCCGCGGGCTCAGGCACCGCGAGCGGCGTCACGCTGCCGACGCCGCTGCCGTAGATCGCGCGGATGCCGTCGATGTCGTCGGCGTGAAGCGCCCCGGTTCCCGGCCCCGCGCCGCGCCTGAAGATCCAGTACATGTTCGCCTGCGGATCGTTCGAGTGCTGCAGGCCCAGCGCGTGCCCCAGTTCGTGAATCGCGGCGCCCAGAATATCGGGCACCGGCAGCGTGCCCACTTCCTGCCATGGATCGCCGTGGTCGAATTCGATGTCTCCGGCGAAATTGCTGCCCGCGTAAGGATAATAAGCTTGAGCTTTGGCAGTTGGTTGCTGGCCGGGAATGTCGGGGCCGTTAATGTAAACGTGCCGGAAGCGAATTTGGCCGAATTGGCCGTCGGGATAGCTGCCGATGCTCGGCGTGCCGTCGTCGAGCACTTCGACAAAGTGCAGCGGCGCGACGCTGGCCCATAAACCCAGCGCGCTTTCAATCGAGCTACGGATGAGCGTGTTGGGAAGCGGCTGGCCGCCCGGCATTCGAAGATCGCCGTCAAACATGTTCTGGTAACTGTACGTGATCGTGACGGGCGTCCCTTTTCCGCCCGGCTGCGGCCACTGCTGGCCACTCAGAGAGAATTGCGCCGAGGCGAGCCCATCGGGCAGCGGAGGGACGAGCGCATCGTGAGAATCGTCGCCGCCCGCGTGCATGTGAAACGCCGTCGTGCCGCTCAGGAGGCAGCGCTCGCAGCCGTTCGCTTCGGGCTGTATCGAGCCGAGCACGATGGCCGGAAGAACGATGGCCAAACAATATCGCAATACAGAACGCAAGAACTCGGCTCCCGGCAGGCGATTTGGACCCATCTCCTCATTTTAACTTGTGCAGCGCGCCCCGCAAGCAAAACGGCCCGCGCACTTGTTACATGCCCGTTACATGTAGCAGGCTCTTTTCCACGTAGAATCCAAGCGTGGGGAAGAAGAATGGGAATCGAAAGGAGGAATTGCAATGGTCCGAACTCGAATGATGGTGGGATTGATTGTGGCCGTCATGGCCTCCCAGGCGGCGGCCAAGCACGTCGACGTTCGCGATCCGGCGCGGCGCGAGCGCGTCGTCGCGTCGCTTCGCGAAGCTGGGCAGAGCGGACTCGACGCGGCCCTGACTGCCTACGACGCTTTGCAGAAGCAGCAGGCAACTTTGCAGGAGGCGATCTTGCGCTATGAGTCGGACAGCACGTTCGACGACGTTTCGTATGGCAAGAGCTCGAAAGCGACCGCGCCGGAAGATCGCCTGGCATCAGACCGCCGGCGATTGGCCCAGATTGCCGCACAACTCGAGGCCTGGCGCACGGCGATCGATGAAATTGGCTCGCAGCGCGGGTGCACTATCTCGCGGTTGTACTGGCATACCGACCTGGACGAGGCGCGTGCGGCCGCCGAGCGCACCGGCCGGCCAATTCTCAGCCTGCGTATGCTCGGCAAGCTGACCGATGAATTCAGCTGCGCGAACAGCCGGTTCTTTCGCACGGCACTGTATTCCAACAAGGAAATCAGCGATTATCTTCGTGACAACTACGTGCTGCACTGGCAGAGCGTGCGGCCCGTGCCGCGCGTGACGATCGACTTCGGCGACGGCCGCAAGCTCGAACGCACGCTCACCGGCAACAGCGCCCATTACGTGCTTGCCGCGAGCGGGGAGCCGCTCGACGTGCTGCCGGGGTTGTATGCGCCGCAGCATTTTCGCGCGTGGCTTGAGCGAATGCGGAATTTTCATGGCGGATACCTCGCTAACAGCCCGTCGCAACGCCCAGCATATCTTCAGGCTTTTCATCAGCGGCATCACGACACGATCATGCGCAACTGGTCCCGCGATATCCAGCAAGTCAGCGGCCGCGAAGGCGCGCAGCTTGTCACATCGCGGATCAACGCGGCGATTGCCATCCAGCGCCGCGCGGGAAATGATGCGCCCGAGGCAATTCAGGCCGCGCCCGTCGCCGTCTCAAAATCGGGCGTCGAAGTGCCGATGATGCGATTCGCGAACTTGGGCGGCAAATGGCTGGAAAAGGGAATGGACGACGATCTATGGCGAGCCATCGCCAATCAATATCGCGAGCGAGTCAAGCTGGATGATGCCAGCGTGGCGGTGATGCGGGCCGAGTTTCCTCAAGCGGCCGAAGCCGGCAGGCAGGCATATTCGAAAATGGTGCAGGAAGACCCAGTGCTGCGCGTCGTGCGCTCCTTCGAGGATTCGATGACGCTGGATACGGTACGCAATGAATATTTGCTGCATCGGCGCGTGCACGAGCGGTTCGTCGAAGCCGCTGCCTCGGCCGATGCCGCCGCGGAAGTTGCCGATGTCGACACGCTTAACGAATGGGTCTACGCAAAACTGTTCCTGACGCCCAGTGCCGATCCGTGGCTCGGCCTCGCGCCGCGCGACGTGTACACGGCCCTGGATAACGACGGCCGGACCGAGCCGGCGACCACCGTGGCCAGCCGGTCGCGCCGTTGAAAAAGAATGTGGCTGACGAAACCCTGCCCTGACTTCCGGCCCCGTAAGCGTCGTCGCAAGGGGTCGGGAGTCTTCTATACATATTGGGATATCTTAGCGCGACTGCCGCCGATGAGTGCCGCCAAACTCGCACACACTCGACTCCCGACCCCTTTCGCGTCGCGCCGTCAAAGGAACCGGGAGTCGAGGCCGTTCTCGTTAATCACGAGCTGTATCAGGCTTTGCACAGCCGACCACAGTGACGACAATTAAAGACTCCCGACCCCGGACCGCATTCCGTGCCGCCCTCTCGAATACTCACGATTGAAGATGATTCGGCCATTCGCCGCGGGATCGTCGATGCGCTTTCGTTTGCCGGGTACGATGCGATTCAGGCCGCCGACGGCAACGAGGGTTGCCGCGCCGCGGTGAGCCGCGACTACGATTTGTTGCTCCTCGACATGGTGCTGCCGGGGCGCTCGGGACTGGAAATCCTGCGCGAAGTGCGCAGCGTGCGGCCAACCTTGCCCGTGATTATCCTCAGTGCGCGCGGCGAAGAGCGCGATCGCGTGACCGGCTTGCGGATGGGAGCGGACGATTACGTCGTGAAGCCCTTCAGCGTCGACGAGCTGCTCGCGCGGATCGACGCGGTGCTGCGACGCTCGCCGGCGCGGCCGACCGATATCGATGAACTGCCGGTTCCTGGCGGGTATGTCGATTTTGCCCGCTGCGAAGTCCGTTTTTCCGACGGCGGCCGCGAAGAGCTCTCGGATCGCGAGCGCGTGCTGCTGCGATACCTTGCGCAAAACTCCGGCCGGGCGATCTCGCGCGAGGAGCTATTGGCAAATGTCTGGCAGATCGACGCCCGCGGAGTCACTACGCGCACCATCGATATGCACGTCGCCCGGCTGCGCGAAAAGCTGCGCGACGCCGGCGACGAGCCGCGCGTGCTGCTGACGGTACGCGGTAAGGGGTATATGTTGGCAAGATAGGCGCCAGGTTTCAGGTGTCAGGTGTCAGTTTGAAACCGGCTGCCCTGACACCTGAAACCTGACACCCGACACCTAAAAATGAAACGTCCCTGGCAAGTCTGGCTCGTGTTTGTCGTGTGCGTGGCCGGCGCGGCGGGCGCGATGGCGTGGCTCACGCGCCAAGCGCTCGATGCCGATCGGCTGCGCCGCGTGGCCGAGGCCGACGCTGAGCTCGAACAGCGTGTGAGCCTGGCCCTGTGGCGGATGGACACGGAGCTTGCCCCACTTGTCGCTCAAGAGGTGATTCGCCCGCCCAGCGACTACCGACCGCAGTCGCCCTTGTCGGGAGCAACTCCGCCATACGCGGTGCTGCACTGTGAGGCTCGAGCCGATGGCAGTTGGTACTCTCCACAGCCGGGCCGTTCGGAGCAGCTGGCCGACCTGGCTGCCGCATGCGACGTGAAGCAACTTGTAGCCGAGCTGCCCGACACGCCGCTTCCGTCGATCCGCGTCGCGCGGCAAGAGCCATTCACGCCCAACTCGCCCGCATCAGACAGCGAAGAAGACCCGTTCGGCGATGGCGGGCAGTTTTTTGCGGGCAATCGTGCGCTGGAATCTGCGAAGGAAGCGCCGTCAAAACCTTCGCAGGAGCAATTTGCCAAGGGCGATCCTCCGGTCGGCAAAGGATCGAAAATTTCGAAGGCGGCCGACTTCCAACAACGCGAAGCGCGTTACCAGACGGCCGCGCGGCAGAGCCTATGGAATACGCAGCAACAGGCGCAGACGCCGAACCTACCGCCCAATTTCGATAATGCAAATCCCGAGGCGGCAATTGAAGCGCCGCCGGAACACGTTGGCGTGAGCCGGCCGCTATGGATTGGCGAGCGGCTGCTGCTGGCGCGGCAGGTCGGCGCGGGCGGTGAACCGATGGTGCAAGGTGTTTGGCTCGACTGGCCGTACGTCAAGCGCCGCTTGCTGGCTGAAGCATCCGGCCTGTTGGCGGATGCCGATCTGGTGCCCGTCCACGGCGCCGCGGCTGCCGACCCGGGGCGAATGCTCGCCGGACTGCCGGTGCGCCTGGTCATTGGCGAAAGCGTGGCCATCGGTCAGGTGGGTCCGACGTTGCAATGGGCACTGCGGATGGGTTGGGGAGCGCTCATCCTGGCGGCGGCCGCCGCGGCCGCGCTCCTTCACGGCGTGATGACGCTCAGCGAGCGCCGCGCGGCGTTCGTCTCCAGCGTCACCCACGAGCTGCGCACGCCCCTTACCACGTTTCGCATGTACGCAGACATGCTGGCCCGCGGCATGGTGCCCGATGCCGCGCGGCGGCAGGAGTATTTTCAAACGCTGCAGCGCGAAGCGGAGCGGCTCACGCTTTTGGTGGAAAACGTGCTGGCTTACGCGCGGCTCGAGCGCGGGCGCAAGCCGTTGGCACAAGATCACACCACCGTCGTTGAATTGCTCAAGCGCGTGCGACTGCGTCTCGAACAGCGCGCGGCGCAGGCCGGCATGGAGTGTGTTGTCGAGCTGAACAAGAAGACGGCCTCGGTGGAGCTCACGACCGACATGGCCGTTGTCGAGCAAATACTTTTCAACCTCGTCGACAACGCGGCCAAGTACGCCCGCAACGCCACGGACAAGCACATTCATTTGGAGGCGAATCACGCTGAACGGTTCATAACACTCAGCGTGCGCGATCACGGGCCGGGCATCGAACGCAACGGCCGATTGCGCCGCATTCAACCCTTCGGCAAGAGCGCACAAGAATCGGCCGAGACGGCTCCGGGCGTTGGGCTGGGTCTCGCGCTGTGCCAGCGGCTGGCGCGCCAGTTAGGCGGCCGGCTGAACATCGGCCCAGCCCCTGGTGGCGGTGCCAT